>CAXMTM010000105.1:0-2379 GCA_964196385.1 Arenicellales bacterium | reverse complement strand
ACAATGAAGGCGGATGAGCCCTGATTGATGATGGACAAAACATTGAAAAACTTTGACATGGGTCGGCGGCGCACACTGAAAATCATCGCCGCCGCTGGTGGTTCGCTGGCCTCAACCCGGATTGGCCTGGCATCAGGGCAGGTACCCCCGGCGTTTATCTGGCGGGGCACTGCCCTGGGGGCCAGGGCGTCGCTGACCCTTTACCATGTAGGCAAGGATGAAGGCCGGCGGCTGGTAAAGGAAATTAGCGGGGAATTGCAACGCCTGGAATCGATGTTCAGTTTGTACCGCGCCGACTCCGCGGTCTCCCTGCTCAATGCCGGTGAATACGTCGGTAGCCCACCGATGGATCTGGTGCGGCTGTTATCCGAAGCACGTGTTATAAGCGAAGTTACTGAAGGAGCGTTCGATGTAACCGTGCAGCCGTTATGGAAAACGTACGCCGATTATTACCGTAATGGCGGGAGCGGGTCCGCCGGTCCCGAATTGGAAGCAATTGACAGGGCGCTGGAGTTGGTCGATTACAGGGGCGTCGACATCAGTTCGCAGATGATCCGCCTTAAAAAGCCGGGCATGTCCGTTACATTGAACGGCATTGCTCAGGGCTACATAACCGACCGCATTGCGGATTTACTCCGTGGCCATGGGCTGCGGCATGTGCTGATCGATCTGGGGGAAATACGCGCACTGGACACCCACCCGGCCGGGCGGCCATGGGCCGTCGGACTGCAGGATCCGGACCGGCCCGGCCAGTTTACTGATGTGGTGAATATCGACAATCAGGCCGTTGCAACGTCCGCCGGTGCGGGCACCCGGTTCGGCGGCAATGGAGTACACCACCACATATTCGATCCGGGCTCGGGCCGGTCATCCAACATCTACAGCAGTATTTCCGTGGTCGGTAAACACGCAACCGTGGCCGATGCGCTGTCTACAGGGTTGTACAACCTGGAACCGCTGCGTGCCCGCGCCGTTCTCCCTGGCTTCCCTGGTTACTCAGCTTACGTCGTTTACGCCGGTGGCCGAAAACAGACATGGGCCGGGTGAAAAAATCGGCAACCTTGATCTAAATTAATCCGGCAACACGCACCTTCAGCTATACTCCGCGGCCTTCAGGCCAATTGTTAAAAAATTAATGGAACAGGTCCCGGTGGATAATAATCGCAGAAGATTTTTGTGTGCCGATATCAAAGGCCGCGAGTCCCCCTTGTATCCACCCTGGGCGCCCCAGCGGCAGGATTTCGAGCGGTTATGTACGCAGTGTAATGAATGTCTACGTGCTTGCCCGGAAGACATCATCAAGATTTCGCAAACAGGTTTCCCGGTGGTGGATTTTTCCCGGGGGGAATGCACATTTTGCGGACGTTGCGTCGAGGCTTGCGAGACGGAAGCCTTGAGCTATAAATATGCACAAATCCCCTGGCCTTACCGTGCCGGGGTAAATTCAGCCTGCCTGGCCAAGCACAATATCATGTGCGACAGTTGCCGCGACGCTTGTCCGCAGGCAGCGATCGCCATGAACCCGAGTATCGGCAGGCCGCCCACGCCTGTCGTGAACGATACACTTTGCAACGGTTGCGGTGCCTGTGTCCGGATATGTCCGGCCGACGCCATTCAGATTCACTGACTACAATTAAATCAGATACATGCAAATTCAAGAAAGTATAAATATCAGCGGTATCGTGGTGCGCACACTGCCGGAAAATTTAACCGATGTGCAAGCACAACTGGATAACCTGTGCGGTGTGGAAATCCACGCCGCCACAAACGAAGGCCGGCTCGTGGTCACCGTAGAAAAAGACGACAGCTCAGCGATGGCCGATGCCTTCGTACAAATTCAAAACCTGAATCATGTGATAAGCGCAAGCCTCGTTTATCAACACAACGAACCCATCGATGCCAGTGAAATCGATCCCAGTGAAGCGGAGAATAACTCATGACCATATCCAGACGCGCCTTTATTAAAGCCAATGCCGCAGCGGCCACGGCCGCCGTTGCCGGAGTAACTTTGCCCGGCGCAAACAACCTGGCCCGTGCTGACGAAAAGATCCGTTGGGACAAGACCGCTTGCCGTTTTTGCGGAACCGGTTGCAGCGTTCTGGTGGGGGTGAAGGATGATCGCATCGTCGCCACCCAGGGCGACCCCGACGCTCCCGTCAACCGCGGTCTGAACTGCATCAAGGGTTATTTCCTGTCCAAGATCATGTATGGCAGCGATCGTTTGACCATGCCTCTGTTGCGGATGCAGGACGGCCAATACAACAAAGAGGGTGAGTTTACCGAAATCTCCTGGGACCAGGCGTTCGATATCATGGCTGAAAAATGGAAAGCCGTATTGAAGGAAAAAGGGCCGACCGCGGTGGGCATGTTCGGCTCCGG
>CAXMTM010000104.1:0-2249 GCA_964196385.1 Arenicellales bacterium | reverse complement strand
CCGATAAATGCAGTTTGCTCAGACGCTGGCATGAAAGGTCCCAGCACGATCATGGCCCGGCGATCCAGGGCTCCATCTTCTTCATAAGCGCGCAGCACCCAGTCGATCATGGATGCACCATCACCACCGCCACCTGTCGTTATCAGTATGTACGGTTGTTCCGGGACCAGGGTCGGTGGAAGAGATGAATCCCGGGGAATAAGGCGAGGCAAATACCCCGTGTAAATCGTTTTGTCGTGGACTTCCCGCGGAACACTGATACCCTGGAATGTGTCGCCCATGAGAGGTGTGCCGTAAATCCAGATTTCACTGTACAGATCCCGCAGCGCGGGCATCGCTTTTTTGCGATCCCATTCTACTTTTAATTCTTCAGGTGCATCCATTACGTCACGCAATCCCAATATGTTGTATACGCCGCGTGCTTTCAGCATCGCCAGGGTCTCGCTGACTTCTCCGCGCAATCCCAGTGGTTCTTTGTCCACCAGGAAGAGGTCGGGTGAAAAAATGTCCGCGGTGTGGTGGATTATCGATGAACGCAGGGCGAGGGTGTGTTCGAGATCGATATGCAGGCCCAGGGAGGTGTATTCCCCGTTGTGCAACTTGATCACTCCGGGTATGCGGATAAAATCGACGCGGGCCCGAAAGTCGAAGCTGCCGATGATGGGTGATCCGGACAGTATGAGAACGCTCAGGCCTTTATACCGGTCGACCAGATCGTGCGCAATGGCGCGACATCGACGCAGATGCCCCAGACCGAACGTGTCGTGGCTGTATATAAGAATTCTGGCGTTGTCCAGGCGTTCAGTCATCGCTGCTTCTTTTGTTTCAGTCCATCAGGGTTGGTCAGGGTACACCGAATCGGGGAGTTTAACAGCTAAATATTGGTCCCTCACGTAGTTGGTAAGGCCTGTCAACCCCGTGGGTATTGTGGGCAGGATCCCGTACAAAGGCGTAGTTCTGGCTTGGAGGTGCCGTCTGTAAAAACGGTAGTTCGCGACCCGATTTTGGTGTATCTTTGTGTATACACGGTGTACGCATGAGAACGGGCGATGAACTGGAACATTGGAGTTGACGTGGGGGGCACGTTCACGGACTTTTTTGCATTCGATGAAACCACCGGTGACATTCGTGTGTGTAAGCTGCCGTCTACGCCATCTAGTCCCGCCAGGGCGATACTGGACGGGCTGAACAAACTGTCCCGGCAATACGGCATCGACCTCGAGGATACCCGCAACTTGTCTCATGGTACCACGGTAGGTACCAATGCATTGATCCAGCGCCGGGGAGGCAAGGTGGCACTGATCACGACCCGGGGTTTTCGCGATCTGCTTGAAATCGGGCGACAAACCCGTCCGCACATGTACGACCTGAACAAAGACAATCCTCCGCCACTGGTGCCCCGGCAGAAACGGCTGGAACTGACGGAGCGAATCTGCGCGGATGGAACTGTGCTCGATGCAATCGACGAAGGGGAACTGGAAACACTGTTGCACTCGCTCGAGGACGATATCGAGGCCTGTGCGGTTTGTTTTCTGTTTTCTTTCATCAACCCGGATCACGAGCGCGCCGTCGCCGAAGCCATCAGCAAAAAAATGGACGGCAAGCTGCACATATCGATTTCATCGGAAGTACAGCCCGAATTTCGCGAATACGAGCGGTTTTCTACAACCGTATTGAACGCCTACCTGCAGCCGGTAATGAGTGAGTACCTGCAGGATCTCGAACGAGGTGTGCTCAAATTGGTTCCCCAGGCCAGGCTTGGCATAAACCAGTCCGCGGGTGGATTGATGTCGATTCAGCGTGCGCGATCGTTTCCCGTTCGCACCGCCTTGTCGGGGCCCGCGGCCGGTGTGGTGGGGGCAGCCAATGTGGCCAAATCGTCGCAGCGGAAAAATGTAATTACGCTCGACATGGGCGGCACCAGTGCGGATGTTGCGCTGATCAGGGATTACCGCGCTGACGTGGCCTATGAACGCGATGTGGCCGGTTTTCCTATACGGCTTCCCATGGTCGATATCGAAACGGTGGGCGCAGGTGGCGGCTCAGTCGCCTGGTTCGACCGGGACGACTTACTCAAGGTCGGTCCGGTCAGCGCCGGGGCCGATCCCGGGCCGGCCTGTTACGGACGTGGTGGTGAGCGTGCCACCGTGACCGATGCCAATCTCGTGTTGGGCAGGCTGTCGCCGGGTGGTTTGATCGGGGGTGATATGGAACTCAGCACGGAGCTTGCGCGCCGGGCGTTCGCTCCC
>CAXMTM010000103.1:0-2621 GCA_964196385.1 Arenicellales bacterium | reverse complement strand
GCAAGTTCGACGTTATCGTGGTTGGCGGCGGTCACGCCGGCACCGAGGCAGCGCTGGCAGCGGCGCGGATGGGTTGCACTACCCTGTTGTTGACCCATAACCTCGAAACCGTCGGGCAAATGTCCTGTAATCCCGCCATTGGCGGCATAGGAAAAGGACACATCGTAAAAGAGATCGATGCCCTTGGCGGTGCCATGGCCCTTGCCACCGACCGCGCCGGCATCCACTTTCGTACCCTCAATGCCCGTAAAGGGCCAGCCGTTCGCGCCACCCGGGCGCAGGCCGATCGCAGTCTTTACAAGCGCGTAATCAGGACCATGCTCGAGGCCCAGCCCAATCTTTTCATGTTCCAGCAAGCGGTGAACGATCTGACCCTATGCGGCAATGTGGTAACCGGTGTGACAACGGAGTTGGGTGTTGAGTTCGAGGCGCCCGCCGTGGTGTTGACGGTGGGCACTTTCCTGGGCGGAAAGATTCACGTCGGCATGTCCAGCACGCCGGGCGGGCGCCTGGGTGATGCCCCGGCTAACAATCTGGCAGCGCGCTTGCGGGAGATGCCTTTCCGGGTGGGCCGACTGAAGACCGGGACCCCGCCCCGGCTCGACGGCAGAACCATCGACACTGACATTCTGCCAGAGCAGGCCGGAGATGATCCGGTCCCGGTATTTTCGTTTCTCGGCCAGGCCGCGCAACACCCGCGGCAGGTGACATGCCACATCGCCCACACCAATGCCCGTACACACGATATCATTCGCGCGGCGCTGCATCGTTCTCCTCTGTATGCAGGAGTGATTGAAGGGACCGGACCGCGCTATTGTCCCTCCATCGAGGACAAGGTGGTGCGCTTCGACGATAGGGACGCCCATCAGATTTTCGTCGAACCCGAAGGCCTGCACACGCGGGAGGTCTACCCCAACGGAATTTCGACCAGCCTGCCGTTCGACGTGCAGTGGGCGCTGGTGCGCTCAATAAGAGGGTTCGAGCAGGCAGTTATTCTGCGGCCCGGTTATGCCATCGAGTACGATTTCTTCGATCCGCGTGACCTGAAACCAAATCTGGAAACAAAGTACATCGAGGGGCTGTTTTTCGCAGGCCAGATAAACGGCACCACCGGTTACGAAGAGGCGGCAGGCCAGGGCCTGGTGGCAGGCGTCAACGCTGCGCTGAAGGTAAAACTTAAAGAGCCGTGGTGGCCACGACGCGATCAGGCCTATATCGGGGTGCTGATCGATGACCTGGTATCATCGGGCACCACTGAGCCATATCGTATGTTCACGTCGAGGGCGGAATACCGGTTGCTGCTGCGAGAGGACAACGCAGACCTGCGGTTGACCGAAACCGGCCGCGGCCTGGGGTTGGTGGACGAAACGCGCTGGCGGAATTTCAACAACAAACGTAACGCCATCGCCACCGAGTCGGCCCGGCTGACATCGGCCCGGATCAGCCCTGAGTCGGTCGAACCCGCGTTGCAGATCAAAGCGATCGGACAGAGGCTGTCCAAAGAGTCGAGCCTGATGGCCCTGCTCAGACGGCCCGAGGTAAGCTACTCCGGACTGATGACGTTGCCCGGGGCGGGACCGGGGCACCCGGATCTTCAGGTCGCCGAACAGCTGGAAATACAGGCTAAATATTCGGGTTATATTGAGCGCCAGAACAAGGAGATCGCGCACCAGCAGCGCAACGAAAGCACGCAACTTCCAGTGGATTTCAACTACATGAAAGTCCACGGACTGTCGACGGAAATCAAGCAGAAGCTGGGCGACTACCGGCCTGGCACCGTGGGTCAGGCATCACGCATATCCGGGGTCACCCCCGCGGCAATATCCCTCCTGCTGGTCCACCTCCGGAAAAGCGCAGCCTGATCGACCCGCGTCCTGAAAACGCTGGAGTGCGGTTATGGGCTGTGGGCTGTGGGCAGCGTGGACAGAATGGTAATTTGTTTGCCGGAGACCGAAATATAGCCTTCTGACTTGAGTGTCTTGATGACACGGCTCACCATTTCTCTCGATGCGCCTACCATATTGGCCAGTTCCTGCTGGGTGATGGGGTCGGTAATCATAATACCGCTGCGCTCGTGGGCAAGCCGCAGAATAGCACTGGCGACCCGGCCGTAGACATCCAGCAAGGCCAGGTCCTTGACGTTGTCATTCAGGATCCGGATCCGCTTCGACAGGCTCTTCAGCAAATTTATGGCAATTTTTGGAGATGCCACCAGGCAGTGATCGAATTCGGTCTTGAGGATCTTCGAGATGGTTGTTTCAGCGGTGGTGACCACGGTCGCAGACCTGGGTGAACCGTCAATCAGGGCGAGTTCGCCGAAGAATTCCCCCGGACTCAGCGTATCAAGAACCAACTCCTTGCCATCGGTGTCGCTCACATAAATTTTCACCCGGCCCTCCACCACCACGTACATCGCATCCGGGGGTTCCCCCTCGTGCATGAGTATTGTGTTGCGGGGATAGGTGTGCGTTGTAGTGTGATCGGCGATTGCCTGGAGGTCGGCATCATCCAGGCCCTTGAACATGGGTACGCGTTTGAGTAACAGGGTGTGCAAATGGGGGTATCTCTGTCAGCGTCTGCCGGCAAGTTTAATTTAAAATTATAGACAACGGAAAAACCGT
>CAXMTM010000102.1:0-2682 GCA_964196385.1 Arenicellales bacterium | reverse complement strand
AGTCCAAAATCGGCCGGTGAGAACTCCAGCAGACTGTCGAGTATCAGGGCCGCGCCATCGTAACGGGAGCGATCCATGTTCGGATCGGGGACCACCACCGTACGCATGCCGGCGGCAGTGGCGGCGGCGAGCCCTGAAGGCGCGTCTTCGAACACGAGGGTATTGGCCGGCGTCGCATCGATCAGCGCAGCCGCGCGCAGAAAAATGTCCGGTGCGGGTTTGCCGTGATCGATGTCGGGATCATCGCCGGTGACCACGACGTCGAACATTGAAAACCATGGATGGTTTTGCGTCTTGAGTTCATACAGATCCCGGCTTGAGCTGGAAGCAACCGCTATAGGTACACCACGGTTGCAGAAATGCGTTATCAGTCTCCTTGCACCGGGCAGTTCAGCACAGTGAGGAAATGCCTCTCTCATCAGTGCGTCCCTTTCACGCAGATAGTCTTCGGGGCTGATCGGCAACTGCAGCGCATTCACAAGATAACGTGAAGAATCTTCCGCGCGGCGGCCAATCATATTGGATTTAATTGACCAGTCGAACGTTTTTCCGAAGCGGGCCACGATCTTCTGTGTCACCTGGGTGTATATGATTTCCGTGTCCAGCAACAACCCGTCCATGTCAAAGAGGGCGTGCGTAACGGGGGTATGAAGGCTCATGGCGGGATTATTTACAGTAATGCACTCTGTTTTCAGGCCGCGTGGCCGATCGTGGAAGGACACCGGTCGATGCGGCCAGTGGGTCTGGTAACGATTACCCATAGGGGGCGATAAATTACTACATATTGTTTCATTACGGGTACCTCAAATACCAAGGATTGTGGTTTTGTTGAAAAAATGCAACCCAATTGTTGAATAAATGCCGAAAGTGGGAGCGAGGTGGGAAAATTCCAATCCCTGAATTTGCCGCCCGCCCGCATTTGGAATTCCGGACGGATTGTGCCTAACCATTTGTCAGATAAGAAAGATTTTCTTCCGGACACACGCTTGACACTGCGTATGTGTGCTATCTATAGTGTCGAAATGTGGGGCAAAGTGGGAGGAAATGGGAAATTAATGACTCTACTGGATAGCATATGTTCCGCGGCGTCAACAGTCTGAGTCTCGACGCGAAGGGTCGTTTGGCGATCCCGACGCGTTATCGTGACGGCTTGTTGCGTCAAAGCGACGGCAGGATGGTCGTTACCATCAACAATGCCGAACGCTGTCTTTGGCTCTACCCGCTGGCCGACTGGGAGGAGATCGAACGCAAACTGGTGGGCCTGCCCAGCCTCGATGCCGCCGCCCAACGTTTGAAACGGATCCTGATAGGACACGCCAGCGATTGTGACCTGGATGCAGCCGGCCGGGTGTTGTTACCAGGACCGCTCCGTGATTTCGCAAGTCTCGACAAGCACGTGGTCATGATCGGACAAGGCAACAAGTTTGAAATCTGGAACGAAGAGTTGTGGAACGAACGCCGTGAACAATGGCTCACCGCCGACAGCGACCTCGGGCCCCTGTCGGTAGAAATGGAGTCGCTGTCGCTATGACCCATGACCCGGATCATACCCTTAATGTTCATCACGTACCGGTATTGTTGAAGGAAGCTGTGCACGCGCTCAAAATCAAACAAGACGGTCTGTATGTTGACGCCACCTATGGCCGCGGCGGCCACGCCAAAGCCATTCTCGAAAAACTGGGTGGTGATGGCTGTCTGGTAGCGATGGACAGGGATCACCGGGCCATCGAGCACGCTAACAGTACGCTGGCAAAAGACCCACGTTGCCGTATCGTGCACAACACCCTGCAAAATCTGGATAAGGCACTGGCGTCGCTGACGCTTGATCGCAAAGCCAACGGCGTGCTGGCGGATCTGGGCGTGTCTTCCCCTCAGTTGAATGACCCCGAACGCGGATTCAGTTTTATGGCCGACGGTCCGCTCGACATGCGCATGGACACAAGTACGGGGCTCGATGCCGCTTCCTGGTTGAATGGTGCGGAAGAGTCCGAGTTGATTCAGGTGCTGCGCGAGTACGGAGAGGAACGATACGCCAGGCGCATCGCCCGGGCCATTGTTGAATATCGACTTGGCCAACCCCTGCTGCGGACAAAACAGCTTGCGGATATCGTCTGCGACGCCGTCCCTACCCGTGAGAAGAACAAACATCCCGCGACGCGCACATTTCAGGCGGTGCGACTGCGGGTCAACGCCGAACTGGATCAGTTGAGTGCCTTTTTACCCAGGGCGGTGCGTGTTTTGGCCGAAGGCGGGCGATTAGTAATCATCAGCTTTCACTCGTTGGAAGACCGGTTGGTCAAACGCTTCATGCGCGAGCAGGCCAGGGGTGACATCTACCCGGCCGGGCTGCCGGTAACGGCCGGGCATCTTAAACCACTGCTCAAAATGGTGGCTAAACCTTGCCGGCCCTCGCAGCACGAGGTCGAGGCAAATCCTCGCGCGCGCAGTGCGGTGCTGAGGGTGGTGGAGCGCACGGAGTTTTGTTATGCGTAGCCTTATCCTTCCGCTGCTTGTACTGGTGACGGTGTCGGCGATCCTGGTGGTATACGTAAGACACCATCACAGATTGAGCTACGTCGCGTTACAGCAAGCGCAGAAATCCCGTGATGATCTCACTATCGAGTGGGGGCAGTTGCTTCTGGAGCAGAGTACCTGGGCGATCCACAACCGCGTGGAAACCGA
>CAXMTM010000101.1:0-1647 GCA_964196385.1 Arenicellales bacterium | reverse complement strand
GGATCGTGCATGATGTGGCGGATTTCTTTGCCAAACGGGGAATCAATATCGAAGATATGTCCACGGCGACATACGCGGCGGCACACACGGGCACGCCCGTATTTTCGATGCATCTGACCATTGCGGTAGCTGCGGATTCGTCCATCGCCGATCTGCGCCATGAATTTCAGGATTTCTGTGACGACCTGAATCTGGATGCGACCATCGACCCGGCCGCCACCGAAATGTTCTGATCATACAAAGCCTGTAATTATGACTATAGAACATCTCATGTCGCCCGGTGCAAAATTCCTGGTGGTGACGGCCTGTTTTGTGGTGGTGGCGGCGGGAATGAAGGCTGCGTCACCGATCCTCGTGCCGTTTCTTCTGGCATTGTTCATCGCATTGATCAGCGCCCCACCGCTATTGTGGTTGCGGGACAAGGGCGTGCCCAATGGGCTGGCTTTATTGCTTGTTGTCTCGCTACAGGTTGGTTGCGGTTTTGTGTTGGCATCGGTATTGACCGGGTCCGTGAATGATTTCAAACAAGCCATGCCGGAGTACCAGGCAAGCATGCAGCAACAGGTTGTATCGCTGGACAAGGCGCTGGACCGGATGGGTATAGATCCGCCACCGGATTTCTTCGCAAAAACATTCGATACCCGCGTAATCGTGAAGCTGACGTCAAATGTACTGCTGGGTCTCAGCAGCATGGTTGCGAATCTGTTTTTCGTTATGCTGATGGCGATATTCATATTGATGGAAGCATCCGGTTTCCCGGCAAAAATTCAGTGCATCATGGGTTCACCGGATCGGTCGATGGACCGGGTTCGAACGTTCATCGACGATGTCAAGCGTTACATATTTTTGAAAACCGTGATCAGCCTGGGTACAGGGATTTTTATTTCGGTATGGCTTGCCCTGTTCGGCGTCGACCAATATGTACTCTGGGGATTACTGGCATTCCTGCTCAACTTCGTGCCCAACATAGGCTCGATCATTGCCGCCATCCCGGCGGTGCTGCTGGCGCTGGTGCAGGGGGGCGCCGAACTCGCCATGTGGGCGACACTGGGTTATGTCATTGTCAACGTAGTGGTCGGAAACGTGGTCGAGCCCAGGGTTATGGGCCGGGGTCTGGGTCTGTCGTCCCTGGTGGTGCTGCTGTCCCTGGTATTTTGGGGGTACATTCTCGGACCGGTCGGCATGTTACTGTCCATACCCCTGACCATGATGGTAAAGATCGGCCTGGAAGGCAACGAGAAAACGAAATGGGTGTCGATATTGCTCGGTCCGGAAGAAGAACCGACAGGAAGTTAGCCTGTTATAGCCGTCACCGGCGTTGGCTTTCATCGCCCCTGGATCGCAAAGTCTACGATCACTGGCGCATGATCGGAAGCCTGTCGGGTGATGCGGAGCCGTCCGCGGAAATGATGCTTCGTGTGCACCGCCCCCCGCGTGAACACCCGGTCCAGGGGGCTGACCGGTTGCCAGGCTGGAAATGTCGGTGATGCACGGCGGCCCGTACCCGTTGCACAGCTGAATCCGGCCATTTTGAACGGGCCCCGCCACAGAGCACCGTTCCAGTCATTGGTGTCCCCGGCAACGACGATCCGGCTCGATTCGTCCAGGTGGCTCAATTCTTCACAGTCGAGCAACCGGTTTGCCTGC
>CAXMTM010000100.1:0-9883 GCA_964196385.1 Arenicellales bacterium | reverse complement strand
TTCTTTGAAGCCGTTCGACCGTTGATCGTGGTATGATCAGGGATTATCTGGCCAAACAGATTATTGCGAACCAGAAACTAACCGAATTCCCTGAGATATCCCATAAGCAGGGAATTTTTTTATGGAAACACGAGTAGACTTGTCAATGGCGGGGACAGGCGGTCTCCACGGCGGCGAGAGATTGTGAACCCGGTCAGATCCGGAAGGAAGCAGCCGCAGCAATCAAATCGGGTGTCGTGGCCGGGCTGGCTGTAACCGCCACCATCTTCAAGGTGCCCTCAAGTTGAGGGTGCCCTCAAGTTGTCCCTGGATTATATATGAGTTACCAAGCGTTGGCCCGGAAATGGCGGCCCGGAGTATTTGCCGATGTGGTCGGCCAGGAGCACGTCGTTCAGGCCCTGAGTAATGCGCTCGATCGAAATCAGGTGCACCATGCTTTTCTGTTTTCCGGCACACGGGGTGTGGGTAAAACGACCCTGGCACGCATTTTCGCCAAAGCATTGAACTGTGAACGGGGGATGAGCGCCAATCCGTGCAACGAGTGTAGTGCCTGTGAGAGCATAGATCAGTCGAGATTTCTCGATTTGATCGAAGTCGACGCTGCGTCCCGTACAAAAGTCGATGACACACGCGAACTTCTGGACAACGTGCAGTACTCACCTGCCTCGGGACGTTACAAGGTGTACCTTATTGACGAGGTACACATGCTTTCCTCACACAGTTTCAACGCACTGCTGAAGACGCTGGAAGAACCACCGCCCCACGTCAAGTTTTTGCTGGCAACCACGGACCCCCAGAAGTTGCCGGTGACGGTTCTGTCCCGCTGTCTGCAGTTCCACCTCAAAGCCCTGCAGCCAGACCAGATCCGCCGCCAACTG
Organism: Arenicellales bacterium; assembly: GCA_964196385.1. GTDB lineage: Bacteria > Pseudomonadota > Gammaproteobacteria > Arenicellales > JAANXG01 > JAHEKE01. The sequence continues at coordinate 9,005 of CAXMTM010000100.1, read as the reverse complement.
CAAACGATATTAAAGGCCGAGCAAATAGATTTCGAAGATGAATCCATAGATTTGCTGTCCCGTGCGGCCGACGGTAGCCTGCGTGATGCGCTGAGCCTGCTCGATCAGGCGCTGGCGTATGGCGCCGGCCGGTTGCAGGCATCAATGGTCCGCAATATGCTGGGCACCATTGAAGACGATGTCATCGAGAAGATACTGCAGGCGCTGGCCAATGATGAAGCGCAGACGCTGTTGCAGGTGGTTGTCGAGATGGCCGAGCGTTCAAGCGACTATTTGCAGGCCCTGGATGGAATCTTGTCACAGATTTATAATCTCTCTCTGTATCAGGTTTCCCCCGGGATCCTGCGCGCCAAGCAGGCCGAGCAACCCTGGCACGCAGAACTCGCCGCAACAATCGGGGCAGAGGATCTTCAGTTGTACTACCAGATCGGACTGATCGGCAAGCGCGATCTGGCGCTGGCCCCCGATCCCCGAACGGGATTCGAGATGGTGTTGCTGAGAATGCTGGCCTTCAAACCGGACAGCGGCGATAACGGCCGGACCAAAGCGCGCCCGCAACCGGTAAAGGAGAGGGCGACAAAACAAGTGAAACCCGATGCAGCGGAGGTTTCAGCGGGCGCCCCTGCCACCCCTCCGAAGCCGGGGCCGGGACCCCGTGGTGACAATACTACAGTGCAGGACCGGGGTCGAAGCTACTCTGCCGCCGAGGTCAGCACCGAATTGGATGCCTGGTGGGGACTGGTCGAAAAGTTGCCTGTCAACGGCGTAGTCCGCGAACTGGCAATGAATCTGGGTTTGAACGATATCTCCAAGGATGTGTTTAACCTGATCCTCGATCCCAGCCACGAATATTTGTACGATAGTGCGCGAATCGAGCTGATCAACGCAGAAATCAAAAAACTCGGTGTAAATGTGATAATCAAGGTCGAAATCAGGAAACATGATATTCAGACTCCCGCGCAGCAGCAGCTGCGGCTGCGCGAGGAGAAATTGCGGGCCGCTGAGCAGGCCATTTCAGACGACCCCAAAGCACAGGCTCTGATGGAAAAATTCGGCGCCACCCTGGTAAAAGAATCGATACGGGTAAGAGAATAGGTGAGAGTGATATGAAAGGCGGACTAGGCAACCTGATGAAGCAGGCCCAGACGATGCAGGAAAATCTGCGCAAGGCGCAGGAGGAGCTTGCCGGTATCGAAGTAAACGGAAGCTCCGGAGGCGGGATGGTCAAGGTGATAATGACCTGCCGTCACGATATCAAAAAGGTCGAGATCGACAGTACCATGATGAATGAGGATGACAAGGAAGTGTTGGAGGATCTGGTGGCTGCGGCGGTTAACGACGCAGTGCGCAAGGTGGAGCAGACGACACAGGAAAAAATGGCTGGTCTGACCGGCGGCATGAACATTCCGGGCCTTAATTTACCGTTCTGATAGTGAACCATTCGAGGTCCATAGAAACACTGAGGAAAGCGCTGCGGCGGTTGCCGGGGGTCGGGCCCAAGACGGCGCAGCGGATGGCTTTTCACCTGCTCGAGCGAGACCGGGATGGTGCCCGGGCCATCGCCGATGCGCTGAACGAGACCCTGGCCAGGGTGATCCGGTGTAAAAGGTGCAATACTTTCAGTGAAAGTGAGTTATGCGATATCTGCGCCTCGCCCCGACGCGACTCGGAAACTCTTTGCGTCATTGAAACTCCGGCTGACCTGGAATCCGTCGAACAGGCCGGCGTCTACAGGGGTATGTTCTTCGTGTTGATGGGTCATTTATCTCCACTGGACGGGATTGGACCGGAGGAACTCGCACTGGATCGCCTGACTGAATTGATCGACCGGGAGACGATCAACGAGGTTATCATAGCCTCCAACCTTACCGCGGAAGGGGAGGCCACGGCGGACTATATCCATCAACTGCTTGCGGACCAACCCTTGAAATTGACCAGGATAGCCAGAGGGGTGCCGGTCGGAGGGGAACTCGAATATCTGGATCACGGCACATTGTCCCAGGCGTTCGCAGATCGCAGGATCATTTAACCGTAGGCAGGACAAAACACAAATGATAGATAAGTATTATGTCTAAAGATCGCAACGCGTTAGTTTGGATCGATTTGGAAATGACCGGGTTGATACCGGATCGTGATCGCATCATTGAGATGGCGACGATCATTACGGACAGCAATCTGGACGTAATCGCGGAGGGCCCCGTGATTGCCGTCCACCAGAGTGATGACCTGCTATCCAGCATGGACGAGTGGAACACCAGAACCCACAACGAAACAGGGTTGGTGGAGCGCGTCAAGACGTCCGCGCACACGGAACAGGGGGCGGAACAGGAGACGCTTGAATTTATCAAGCAATACGTACCGAAGAAAAGATCGCCGCTGTGCGGCAATAGTATCTGCCAGGACCGGCGCTTCCTGTACCGGTATATGCCCAGGTTGGAAGCCTGGTTGCACTACCGCAACCTGGACGTGAGTTCCGTCAAGGAACTGGTCAGCCGTTGGCGTCCGGAGATCAGAGACTCATTTAAAAAGCGCAATACGCATCGCGCCCTGGACGATATTCAGGAGTCTATCCAGGAACTGCGCCACTATCGGGAACATTTTTTCAAAATGGATGATGCTGATTAGTTTCGGTGTGTTGCCGTAATCCCCATTGCGCGTGTTCGCGAACGAGATCTGACGGGTTCGAACAAAGATGCCTTAGAGCGGCGACAACAACCTCCATGGTGTGTGCATTTCCAAGGGCCACGGCAATGTTCCTGAGCCAGCACTGGTAGCCAATCCGCCGGATCGCGCTGCCTTCCGTCTGTTTCAAAAACTCCTGCTCGCCCCACCAGGCTAAATCTACGAGTTCCCGATCGGTCAGGGCCGGACGGGGGGTGAACCCGGATTCTGCACTCAGCCGGGCAAACCTGTTCCACGGACAGACGAGCTGGCAGTCATCGCAGCCGTAAATGCGGTTGCCCATCAGCGAACGCAGTGCCTCCGGGATGGATCCACGCAATTCTATAGTGAGATAGGAAATACACCTTCTTGCATCGAGTTCATAGGGCGCGACGATAGCCTGAGTCGGGCACACGTCAAGGCAGGCGCGGCAACGGCCACAGTGATTGTCTGCGGCGCGATCAACGGGCAGGGGCAGGTCGGTGTACAGTTCTCCCAGAAAAAACCATGAGCCTGCTTTGCTGTTGATGACGTTGGTGTGCTTTCCGATCCAGCCCAGACCGGATTTTTCAGCGAGCGCTTTTTCCATTACCGGTGCGCTGTCGACGAACGCTCGGTACCCGAATGGGCCGGCGGCGGCTTCTATGCGATCGGCGAGCCGCTGCAGTCGTTTCCTGATCATCTTGTGGTAATCACGCCCCAGTGCGTAGCGTGAGACGTAGGCAATGCGCGAACGCAGCAGCATCGATTCCAGAACGCTCTGTTTTTGCGGCAGGTAGTCCATTCGCACCACCACCACCCTGATCGTGCCCGGCACCAGCGCGTCGGGTCGAAAACGCCGGGCGCCGTGTCTGGCCATATACGACATATCACCGTGTCGTCCCAGGCGGAGCCAGCGGGTCAGGTGCTTTCCCGCCTGGTCCAGATTCGTGTCGGTGATCCGCGTGTCCTGGAAACCCAGTTCCGTACCCCATTGTTTGATTTTCCGGGCCAGCGCCGCGTAGTCTGTCACTTTGTTTTGTGTAATCATGGATTACACATATCATACCCGTGACATGAACCAAAAACCTCGATTGCTATACACCGCGGCGCAGGTCCGCGAACTCGATCGCATCGCCATCGAAGATCACGGCGTCGACGGCTACCTGTTGATGTGCCGGGCCGGTGCCGCGGCATTCAATGTGTTGCGCGCTCGCTGGCCCCACGCCCGGGTTATCAAGGTGCTGTGTGGCAGCGGCAACAACGGGGGCGACGGTTATGTGCTGGCCAGACTCGCCGTGCTGGCTGGTCTGGATGTCGAGGTCCTGACAGTGGGCCGGGCCAAATCGCCTGCCGCAATCCGGGCCTGCAAGGATTACGAGGACGCGGGCGGCCGGGTAAGGGGCTTCGATGGGAAAGTGCTCGCCGGGTCCGATCTTGTGGTGGACGGGCTACTGGGTACCGGATTGACAAAGGCATTGGAGGGTGAATATGCCCAGGTCGCCCGCTGTGTCAACGCCGGCGGTAAAATTATACTCGGCCTGGACATCCCGTCCGGACTGAACGCCGATACCGGCTGCATTATGGGCGATGTCATCCGTTGTGACGCCACGGTCACGTTCATTGGCGCCAAACTGGGCCTTTTCACGGGAGAAGGTCCGGAGGCTGCGGGGACGGTGATTGTCGATGACCTCGATGCGCCCACGGCTATCTACAATGGCGTGGACCCCGCGGCCCGAATAATCGTTCCGGCGGTGGATGCGATCGGGCTGTCGCAACGTCGCAGGACACTGCACAAGGGCCTGGCCGGCCGTGTACTGATCGTCGGCGGCGGCGAGGGAATGCCCGGTTCTGTGCGCATGTCGGCGCAGGCGGCATACCGGGTAGGTGCGGGCCTGGTGCAGGTAGCCACTCTTCCGGGTCATGTGCAGCAGATCACCGCAGATTGCCCGGAGATCATGGCTATCGGTGCGGACAACCCGGCAGATCTGGATGGTGCGCTGGGGCAGGCGGACGTGGTTGCCGTTGGTCCGGGTCTCGGCACAACGGATTGGGCGCGGGATTTGCTCGCACGGGTACTGGAAACCAGCCTGCCGCTGGTGGTGGACGCGGATGCGCTCAACTTGCTGGCGGAAACCGGGATGCACAGGGACAACTGGATACTGACGCCGCATCCGGGTGAGGCCGGGCGACTTACCGGCAGCGGCACTTCGGCGGTACAAGCGGACCGGTTGGAGACAGTGGCCACACTACGTAATCTCTTCGGGGGCATCATCGTGCTCAAGGGATCGGGCACATTGGTTGCTGACGGAAAGTTGTGGTTGTGTGACCGGGGCAACCCGGGCATGGCCAGCGGCGGCATGGGGGATGTGCTGACCGGCATCATCAGTGGACTGGTAGCGCAGGGTCAAGGGCTGTCCGCAGCGGCGCGTTACGGCGTCTGGCTGCACGCCACGGCGGCCGATCAGGCTGCCCGGGAAGACGGCGAAATCGGCTTAATGGCCACCGACCTGCTGGTCTACCTGCGAAAGATCATCAATGCCTGACAAGCTGGCCGGGGGTCAACGGGTTGCTGCGGCATCCGCTATGGAACGACTTGGCCGGTCCGCTTCACATGGGGTAAAACCGGGACAGATAGTATTCTTGCGTGGCGCACTCGGCGCCGGTAAGACCACCTGGGTCCGGGGTATACTTCGCGGTCTGCATCACACCGGTCCGGTGAAGAGCCCGACCTATACATTACTCGAACCTTATTATCTCAAGGAATGCAACGTTTATCATTTTGACCTTTACCGACTGAAAGATCCGGGGGAGCTCGAAGACCTGGGCTTCAGAGACTATCTTGACGGCAGCGGTGTGTGTCTTGTTGAATGGCCGGAGCGGGGAGGGAATTATATGCCGGAACCCGATTGCCTGATCGACATCAAATATGACAACGGTGACAGGTACCTTACGATGATCTGTGCTACCAGGTTAGGGGAGTCCCTTTGCGCAAGTATGTGTTAACCGCATTGTTTGTGTTCAGCCTGGGGATCGTATCCGGACTCCAGGCCGCTCCCGTAGTCGTAAAGAATCTTAGATTGTGGCGCGCGCCGGATCATACCCGCCTGGTATTCGACCTCAGCTCAAAGACGCAGCACCGGGTCCTTGTACTGGCCAACCCGGATCGCCTCGTCATCGATCTTGAGCAGGCGGCAATGGCCGGAGCTTTCGCGGATCAGAATTATGACGGTCCTTTTTTAAAACGGATACGAACCGGACAGCCCACTCCGAATGTGCTGCGAATCGTGCTGGACTTGAAGAAACCGGTAAATCCCCGCACTTTTGTCCTTAAGCCGAACGAGATCTACGGCCACCGGCTGGTAGTGGATTTATACAACAGGAAGAAGGCCGTCAGCCAGGTGGCGGCGACCGCTGCGCCGCCGGGCAGGTCTTACTCCGTCATCGCCATCGATGCCGGCCACGGTGGTGAAGACCCCGGCACAGTCGGGCGCAAATACCGCACCCAGGAAAAGGACATGACCTACAAGGTTGCCACCGAATTGAAGAAGCTCATCGATCAGGACAAACTGTTGCGTCCGGTCATGATTCGCCGCGGTGATTACTACGTCAGCCTGAGAAACAGGACGTCCATCGCCCGCCGGAACCAGGCGGATCTGTTTGTTTCGATTCATGCCGATGCTTATCCCAAGGCCGCATCGGTGAGAGGGTCATCGGTGTACGCGTTGTCGCAGCGCGGCGCGTCCAGCGAAGCAGCACGCTGGCTGGCCGACAAGGAAAACGCCGCGGACCTGATCGGCGGTGTGAGCCTGCGGGACAAGGACGACTTGCTGGCCAAGGTGCTGTGGGATTTGTCGATGACCAAGACCACCAGTGAAAGCCTGATTCTGGGCAGGTCCGTGTTGCACGAACTGGGCAGGGTCGGAAAACTCCATCGCAAACAAGTGGAGCAGGCGGGGTTCGCCGTGCTCAAATCCCCGGATATGCCTTCCATTTTGATTGAAACCGCTTTTCTGTCCAACCCCACCGAAGAAAAGTTGCTGCGCACCCTCAGCTACCGGCAGAAACTCGCCGCCGCGATATATAAAGGCATCAAGAGTTACCTCAAACAGAGACCCATCCAGTTCTCTCCAGGCACACCGGCCATCCACGTTGTACGCAAGGGTGATTCGCTGTCGGTGATCGCGCTGCGCTATCGCGTGAGCATGACTTCGATAAAGCGTGCCAACAACATGAGTACAAACACCGTCCGCATCGGACAGAAACTGAAGATTCCGGCCAGTTGATGAATCGTCCAACACCGAGAATCCGCACGCTGGATTCCAATCTGATCAATCAGATCGCCGCCGGAGAGGTGGTCGAGCGGCCCGCATCCGTACTCAAGGAGTTGCTGGAAAACAGCCTGGACGCTGGTGCATCGAATATCAGCGTAGAAGCAGACCGGGGTGGCGCCAGGCGTGTGTATGTGGCGGACGACGGCTGCGGAATCGAGAAAGACGACTTGCAACTGGCCCTGTCCCGCCACGCTACCAGCAAGTTATCCGCGGAGGACGATCTACAGCACATAGACTCACTGGGATTCCGGGGCGAGGCGTTGCCCAGCATTGCGTCGGTATCCCGCATCAGGCTGTGTTCCAGGTTCCAGTCGGCGGAACGGGCGTGGGAACTCGTTTGTGAAGGCGGGCGCTACACAGAGGTGCTAAGGCCTGCCGCGCAGGCAGCGGGTACCGCGGTGGAAGTCACAGACCTGTTTTACAATACACCCGCCCGGCGCAAGTTCCTGAAGACGGAGGCGACGGAACTACATCATCTGGATCAGGTGTTGAAGAGGCTGGCACTGGGCCGGTTCGATGTCGCTTTCAGTTTCAAACACAACGAGCGCACCGCGGTGCAGTGGCGGCGTGCCATGGATGTGGACAGCCAGTTGCACCGCATTGCCGCAATCTGCGGCGCAACTATGGCGGAATCCCTGATGCGCATCGACATTGTGATCGGTGGCCTGTCGGTGCAGGGCTGGATAGGCGCGCCGACTTTTTCCAGGTCGCAGGCGGACATGCAGTATTTTTACCTGAATGGCCGTTTTATACGGGACAAAACCGTCAGCCATGCCATCAGGCAGGCCTATAGAGACGTTCTGTATCACGACCGGCAACCCGTATATGTTCTAAATTTCGGCATCGATCCCGGTATGGTGGACGTCAACGTCCACCCCACCAAACACGAAGTCCGATTCCGCGACTCCAGGCGTGTACACGATTTCGTCTATCGGGAACTGCACAAGTTACTGGCGCGACCGGCCGGAAGCCAGGGGGAAGCGGTTGCGTCCGTTCACGCCCCGCAGCCGCAGGCCCCTCCCGGGGATGGATTTGCCCGGCAGGGGAACATTCGTTTTACTGAATTTCGCGCCCCGGGCGCAGTTTATGCCGAACTGGCCCGGGGTGGAGACACTCCGGCGGTGACCGAGCAGGCCCTAGGTTCGGTCATTCCCCCGCTGGGGTTTGCACTGGCGCAGTTGCACGGAGTCTATATTCTGGCGCAGAACGAGCAGGGCATGGTGCTGGTGGATATGCATGCTGCCCACGAGCGAATCGCCTACGAAAGTCTGAAGCGCGCTCTGGGAGGCAATATTTCATCGCAGCCGCTGCTGGTTCCGATCACTCTGTCCGTCAGTCGGGGTGAAGTCAAAAGCTGGCAGGAATCAGGCGGCAGCCTCGCTGCGCTGGGGTTCGAAATCGCTCAATTCGGAGAAGAAAATTTATTGGTGCGCCAGGTCCCCGAGATCCTCCTGAAAGAGGACATTGCGGATCTGCTGCGCAATGTTTTGGCGGAACTCGGCGAACATGGCAGCAGTACGGCAGTGCCGGATCTCATTCAGGAAATTCTGGCGACGCGGGCGTGTTATGGCGCGGTTCGAGCAAATCGGAAGCTTTCCATCGAAGAAATGAACGCCCTGTTGCGTGATATGGAGACGACCGAACGCAGTGGTCAGTGCAACCACGGCCGGCCCACCTGGGTGCAGTTGTCGATGGCGGAACTGGATAGCTGGTTCATGCGCGGCCGTTGAATTCGGCCGCTCAGCATACCGGGTCTCCGGTCTGGTTTTTGATGGGGCCTACCGCATCCGGCAAAACGGAGATGGCCATCGCTCTGTGCGATCGATTTCCATTCGAGATCATCAGCGTCGATTCTGCGATGGTTTATTGTGGCATGGATGTCGGTACGGCCAAGCCCGATGCCGGGGTCCTGAACCGATATCCCCATCACTTGACCAATATCAGGACGCCACGGGAGACCTATTCCGCCGCGGATTTTTGCCGGGATGCGCGAGTCCTGATCAGGGAAATCCACGCCCGCAACAGATTGCC
>CAXMTM010000099.1:0-3763 GCA_964196385.1 Arenicellales bacterium | reverse complement strand
TGCCGTCGACATGACGACCGCAACGCTCCGTAACCAGGTGTATGGCTGGCTGCTGCTGACGCCCGCGGCAATATTCCTGATCGCATTTACCTACTACCCCACCGTAGCGACGCTCAGCCAGAGCTTTTTTTCGGCAGGGACCGCGGCACGGCCCGCTGTATTTGTCGGACTCGAAAACTATCAGAGCATGCTGATGGACGAAGTGTTCTGGAAGGTGGTCCGCAAGAACATCTGGTACGCGGTCGGTACGATTCCAGTCAGCATAGCCCTTGCCATAGTTATGGCAATATGGGTCAACGGCAAGCTCGCCGGACGGGGCCTGGTGCGTATGGCCTATTTTACGCCAACCATCCTGCCCATGATTGCAGTGGCCAACATCTGGTTGTTTTTTTATACCCCGGATATTGGCCTGATCGATCAGTTTCTGTCGATATTCGGATTTTCCGGTCATAACTGGCTGGGGGATCCCAGCACCGTATTGTCCTGCATTATCGTGATGACGATATGGAAAGAGGCGGGGTTTTTCATGATTTTTTATCTTGCCGCACTTCAGACCATACCGCCGGAACTGGAGGAAGCAGCCCGCATAGAGGGGGCCGGTCGCTGGTACTACTTTCGACGCATCACTTTTCCGTTGATTATGCCGACTACCCTGTTCGTACTGGTCAATGCAGTTATCAACTCATTCAAACTGGTGGACCATTTATTTATCCTGACCAAGGGTGGTCCGGACAACGCGAGTTCTTTGCTGCTTTACTATATCTATGAAGTCGCTTTCAGTTTTTTCGATGAGGCCTATGCGGCCACTTTGACGGTGGTGCTGCTGGCAACGCTCGCCATCATCGCCATCGGTCAGTTCTTGTTTCTGGAAAAGCGGGTACATTACCGATGACGGGCTATGAAGGATTCGGAGTATGGCTGGAAAAATTTGCGGCCTGGTTGCTGGCATTGTTATGGATATCGCCCTTGCTTTATGCATTCTGGGCCGCGTTTCACCCTGCCGTTTACGCGACACGCTTCGAATTATTCGCTCCGTTGACCCTCGACAACTTCAGGGAAGCGTGGGACCAGGCGCCGTTTGCCCGCTATTATCTAAACACTTTCCTGCTCGTCACCGGCATCGTAATTGCCCAGTTCGTTTTATGCACGCTCGCCGCTTACGCGTTTGCGCGATTTGAATTCAGCGGACGTAATATCGCGTTTTCACTGGTACTGGTGCAGCTGATGATCATGCCGGAAGTACTGATCGTCGAGAACTACAGCACCATGAGCAAGCTGGGATTAGTCGATACCATTTCCGGCATCGGATTGCCATATATAGCCAGCGCGTTTGGTATATTTCTGCTACGGCAAACTTTCAAGACCATACCCCAGGAACTCGAAGATGCCGCCCGGATTGAAGGGTGCTCACCACTGCAGGTTCTGTTGAAGGTCTATGTTCCTCTGGCGCGCTCTACATATCTCGCCTACGGTCTGGTTTCCGTAAGCTACCACTGGAATAATTTCCTGTGGCCGCTGATAATTACGAACTCGGTAGAAACACGCCCATTGACGGTGGGGTTGGCCATCTTCGGCGCTCCCGAGTCCGGCGTGGACTGGTCGATCATTACAGCAGGCACCCTGCTTGCGGTTGCACCGCTGTTGATAGGATTTCTGTTGTTTCAGCGGCAGTTTGTGCAGTCGTTCATGCGGGCTGGAATTAAATAGTCAACCGTCGCCAAATGTGACCGGATCAGTTCGCCACCGGGGTGAAATCATACTCGTTGGAACTCAGCAATACCTCGACACCGCCGAGTTCTTCTATTCGCGCCGCCTGATCGGAAAAGGCGCGTTTGTTGGCGGCTTCGGGGTCGACCAGTTTCAGCATCTGCGCATGGCATTGTGCACGAATGCCCATATGGTCTTCGGACTCGCCGAGATCCATCAACTCGTCCCTGTCTTGTTCCATATCGAAAAGCTCGGGCGTGTAACCGGGGTAGTAGTTATATTTCCAACGCGCGTTGCGTAGCATGAACATGCCGGTCGGCGAGCCACCATCGTGGTATTCGCTGAGAACGGCACGATCAAAATCGTCGTTGCCGGCCAGGGTTTGCAAGGCAACGCCGGGCCGATGCTTGCCGTCGTCTTGTGCGCCGGCGGCGGACAGGATGGTCGGGTAAATATCGACCAGCGACGCGGGGGTAGAAACAACTTTGCTTTCGGGAATCCCCGGTCCGGTGATTATCATCGGCACCGCCGCTGATTCGTCGTACAGCGTCATCTTCGTCCACAGACCACGGTCGCCGTTGTGGTCACCGTGGTCACTGGCGTAAATGATCAGCGTGTTGTGCGCCAAACCGCTGGCTTCCAGCGTGGCGATGACCTGGCCGACCTGATAGTCGAGAAAACTGCACAGCCCGTAATAGGACGCGCGCGCGATTCGGCGCGTCTCCCGGGTGAAGTAATTGTCGTAATCGAAGTTTCGACGAATCGCCTGCACCACCGGGTGTTTGGGTTGCTGTTGTGGCCCGGTGAATCGCGCCTCGTCCATTCTGTCGAGCGGGTACAAATCGTAGAATTCCGGTGGGCAGGTGAGTGGATAGTGCGGACGCAACCAGGAAACAAACAGCGCCCAGGGCTTGTCGCTATCGGTGTTCTTCCTGTTCCGGAGCCAGTTGCAGGCCTCGCGGGTCACGCCCAGATCGTATTCGGTATAACTGTTGTCACCGGGCCCGATTTCAGCGGCGTAACCGGAGCAGTCCAACACCGCTTCGTGGTCGCGCAGCAAGCCTTTTATCCAACCCTGTCCGTTTCGAATATACAGCGGCAATATTTCGTTATCGAAGCCATTGTCATATTCCTTTCCCCGGTAGTGCAGTTTGCCAATTGAATCGACGCGATGGCCCTGCGACTGCAGCCTGTGCCCCCAACTTTCCGGTTCACCCTGATACGCTTGCGCGTTGGACCAGCAGCCTGTTTTGTTGACGTACTCCCCTGCTGCCAGCGATGCGCGCGCCGGTACACAGATCGGAGACGAAGTGTACGCGTTAGTAAAGCGGGTGCCGCGCGCAGCGAGTTGGTCGAGGTGCGGTGTTTTGACCAGCGCGTGACCGTAGCAACCGAGAGCATCGCGCTGGTGTTCATCACTGAACAGGAAAAGGACATTCAGATCGGGCACTGGGATATATTCTCTCGGGAAGAGTGCTTAAAAATGTGGAACCGAATGAATATCAATCACCGACCTGGATTACGATCAGACCTGCTGTGGGGTGGCACCGATAACCAGGTTGAATTGGGCAATGAACTCAGTATCGCCACTGCCGGCAGGTTTAAATTCCGCCGTGACCATCGGCCGTTGTTCCACGGGGATTCTATTGAACAGAAAATCGTGGGCGTTGCGCGGTTCGTCTTTGATGTACATCTGGGTAACTAAAGGGTTGTGTCCGGATGGAAATACTGCCGTATGTATGTGGGGTGTCCTGCCGGGGTAGGGAACCGGCAGGATGGTGCGGAACCGGTAGCTCCCTTCGGCATCGGTGACGGCGTGGCCGTGTCCCTGGAAGTTCTCATCCACAGCCACCAGCCGATTGTCGCGTGGGTGGTGGTAGCGACCGTTGGCATCGCACTGCCATATTTCAATGCGTACGCCGGCCAGCGGATGCCCGTTGGTATCCACTATTCTACCGAACAGGTCGGTACTCCGTCCGTTTGCTAAACCATTGCGGCCTGTCACCCGGGTGAGGTCGTAGTCGTCGTCCAACGGCAGTCGCTCGGGGTAGAAAGG
>CAXMTM010000098.1:0-9422 GCA_964196385.1 Arenicellales bacterium | reverse complement strand
GACCGGGATACGGCAAAACGGTCGAATGTGCTCTCCACTTCGATGAGCGCCAGCACCAGTTCCGGGCGGAGCCCCGCGCGAGCGGCTTCGGTATGGACGGTCTTCAATAGCTGCACTCTGTAGAACGGATCCGGAATCCTGTATTCCAGACGTGTGGACATGTCGGCCAGCCAGGTGAGAGCTTTCAACTGGTTGGAGAAACCGGTGGTTTCCCTGACCGCTTGTTTGAGGGCCATGACCAGTTTCGGATCTACACGGGCATTGTCGGCGGATGCCACCGTGCACAACAAAACACCGGCGGCCACCACCACTGCCAATAGTCGGTAAAAGCTCACTACCTGTTTTCTTTGAGTGTCTTGAGCGTGTGGACAATATTGTCTATGGGCAGGTCCTGTGCTTGCGAAGCCGCACGATGCTTGTATTCGATGGTCCCGTTCTTTATTCCCCGCTCGCCGATTACCAGTCGGTGAGGCACGCCGATCAAGTCCATTTCCGCAAACATCACCCCTGGCCTTTCGTTTCTGTCATCAAGCAGTACGTCGAAGCCGGCCCCCACCAGACTAGTGTAGACCAAATCTGCAATGTTGCTGACAGACTCCGATTTCTTCAGGCCGATGGGTGTGATTACGATTTCGAAAGGAGCAATGCTGTCGGGCCAGAGAATTCCGTTTTCGTCATGATTTTGTTCGATAGCCGCTGCGGCAACCCGGGTGACGCCGATGCCATAACATCCCATCGGTATGGCCACGGAGTTGCCTCGTTCGTCGAGGCAGGTGGCGCTCATGGACTCACTGTACTTGGTGCCAAGCTGAAAGACGTGCCCCACTTCGATGCCGCGCTTTATCCGGAGTTCCGCTCCCGGGCGGCCACAATTGTTGGGACACGAATCTCCGGCTACCACCTTGCGCAGATCCGCGGCCCGGGGTTCCGGGATATCGCGGCCCCAGTTCACACCCGAAAAATGCTGGTTGTTGGTGTTGGCGCCACACACAAAATCCGACATTCGCACCGCCCCGTGGTCGGCTATGACCATGACGCCAAGATCTCTGGGCCCGATCGATCCGACGTCGCAGCCGGCGATGCCGGGAACCTCATCCGCTTGAATAAATTCCAGCGGCCTGGCCACCTCGGCCAGCTTTTCCGCCTTTACGGTATTGAGTTCATGGTCGCCCCGGACGATCAGGGCAACGACCCCATCGGTGCCCCGCACCAGCAAGGTCTTGGCGACTTGTGAGGTGGGTATGGCCAGGAACGCGGCGACGCTGTCCACCGTGTGTTGGTCGGCGGTGTCTACCTCCTGCAATTCCTGCGTCGGAAGCGGGCGTTCAGTTTCGGGCGGGGGGCTTTCAGCGAGTTCTACGTTTGCGGCATAGTCGCAGCGGGTGCACACGGCAATGGCATCCTCGCCGGAATCCGCCAATACGTGGAACTCATGGGACGAACTGCCGCCGATCGCACCGGAGTCGGCCCGGACGACCCGATACTCGAGGCCGCAGCGAGTGAAGATCCGCTCATAGGCCCGGTACATTTTTTCGTAGGATTTCTGCAGGCCGGCTTGATCTATATCGAACGAATACGCGTCTTTCATGATGAACTCCCGCCCGCGCATCACCCCAAAGCGGGGTCGGATCTCGTCCCGGAACTTGGTCTGGATCTGATACAGGTTCATCGGCAACTGACGGTAACTTTTTATTTCATTGCGAACGATGTTGGTAATTATTTCTTCGTGGGTGGGCCCCAGGCAAAAATCTCTTTGGTGGCGGTCTTTCAGACGCAACAACTCCGGTCCATATTCAACCCAGCGTCCCGATTCCTGCCACAGTTCCGCAGGTTGGACCGCCGGCATCAGCAATTCCTGCGCGCCGGCGCGGTTCATTTCTTCGCGGACAATCTGCTCTATCTTACGGACCACCCTCAACCCCAGCGGCAGCAGGTTATAGATTCCGGCAGCAACTTTACGGATCATGCCCGCCCGGAGCATGAGTTGATGGCTGATTATCTCGGCGTCAGCGGGGGTCTCTTTCAAGGTTGCCAATAGGAGTTGTGAAGCACGCATTTTCTGATCAGCTCTTATTTACCGGGTGAGTTATTCAGGCCGTATATTAACCCATAAAGCCGGTCGATCCAGATGTGACCCCTAACCCTGCCGGCAAGCACCGGGTCAAGGGCGACGTATATGAGCGAATTGAAAACAAAAGCCCACGGGAGCGTCGTTGGTTCTGTTATAGAATGGCGTTAGTTCTTTATACGAGGGGCCTCCTTGTCAGTCAAACAGAAGCAGAAGATGTATGGCAGCAAGTAGGGCAGGAGGTGGATTGTCGCAGCGGATGCCGGCATTGAGCATCCGCCCGGCACGGATTCGGGACGCCTCTGTAATTTATGAGCTTACGACCGCCATGGGATACCAAAACACCCTGGGGGAATTGCGATCCAGGCTGGATGAAATCCTTGCTAACGGCGACAATGAGATATTTGTTGCAAGCGACGATGCGGCGCTCGTCGGCTGGGTGCATGTATTCGTGACACGGCGACTGGGCGTGCCCGGATTTGCCGAAATCGGGGGGATCGTTACCCTGCAGCGATATCGCCGCCGCGGCATTGGTCAATTGCTCATCGAGCACTGCGAGTCCTGGGCAAGAGGTATGAACCTGTCGAGCCTCAGGGCAAGATGCAATGCGCAGCGTCGTGAGGCGCACGCATTCTACGAGAATTCGGCCTTTGTCGGGAGCAAGAGCCAGACTGTTTTTGTAAAACGGCTATGAAAGAAGAAAAATATGTAACGCACTACTTGGAAAATCGCGAATCTGCCACAATGAAGAGCTTGATTGTGCTCATCATGGCATTTGTGACAATCATATATATTTCAAAGGTCCAGGGAGAAATGACAGAGCAGACAAAGCAGTTCGAACAGCAGCGTCGGCAAATGGTCTCCGCGCAGATCGCGGAGCCGGTAGACGGCCGCCCACCGGTAAAAGATGCGCGTGTTCTGGATGCTATGAGGGCCGTACCTCGTCATCGGTTCGTGGACAGGCAAAGCGTTGAATTGGCCTATATCGATCGCCCACTCCCAATAGGTCATGACCAGACGATCTCCCAGCCATACATCGTCGCCTATATGACGGAGTTGCTGGAAACCAGGCCCGATCAGGTTGTTCTCGAAATAGGCACCGGCTCGGGGTACCAGGCGGCAGTGCTGGCGGAACTTGTTGCGCGCGTATATACCATTGAGATCGTGGCGCCTTTAGCGGAAGAGGCCGCACAAATCCTCGACGAATTGCACTACGACAATGTTTCCGTAAGGGCCGGAGACGGTTATCTGGGTTGGCCCGAGGTTGCGCCGTTCGACCGGATTATCGTAACCGCTGCACCAGACCACGTACCGCAGCCGCTGATTGACCAACTCAAGCCGGGGGGGCGGATGGTATTGCCGGTCGGCCCGGTGTGGAGCACGCAGAGCCTGATGTTGTTGACCAGGGATCTCGACGGACACGTTGAGAAAAAGTCAGTGATGGCCGTGGGCTTTGTGCCGCTAACCAGGGAGTAGTCCGCTGCTACGTCAAAACTTTTGAATAGCGCCATGGACCCGCTGAGGCGATCTCTCAGAAACGGGCTGGTGTCCGATCTGTTGGGCCGCGAATCGCTGAAACGGGAACAGGCTGAATGGGTCGAGTCGGCCCTGCTCGAATCGACAAGTTATATCGTACCGGTGCGGGGCGAAGAAAGCCTTTTTTACAAAAAGCCACGACCCCGGGCGGCACTGTTCCCCGCACCCGAAGTCAGGGAAAGGATCACAGCCGATGCATTGGTCTATCTTGGGCATCACAGGGGACAAAATTATTTTGCCACTTCCGTTTTTGACACAGTGGCCCCGGAACAATGGGAGCGCCGGAACGAGCACCTGTCCTTTGGTAGTTTGTGGCGCATAGGAGGGCTGCTCGATGAGTTCGAGGCGTCTCTGCTGGCGTACGCTCGCGGCATGTGTTACTGGCACCAACGGACCGGGTTTTGCGGGGTCTGCGGTAGCGCGACCCGCTCCGGGCGGGCCGGCCATATTCGCACATGCAGCGATCAACAGTGCGGGGAAACTTATTTTCCGCGCACGGACCCGGCGGTTATTGTCCTTGTGCACGATGGGGAGTATTGCCTGTTGGGGCATAAGCGTGGGTGGCCGGAAAACCAGTACTCAACTCTCGCCGGTTTCGTCGAACCCGGTGAAACCATCGAGCAGGCGGTAGTACGGGAAGTGAAGGAAGAGTCGGGCGTCGAGGTGGAATCCATGGAGTATCATTCCTCCCAACCCTGGCCCTTTCCCGGGTCGGTTATGCTCGGCTTTCACGCCGAAGCAAGCAGCACTGAAATCACCTTGTACGACGGTGAACTCAAGGATGCCCGCTGGTTCAGCCGGGATGAGATCAGGGCGGCGGAGGCCGGCACCGGGTGGCTGCGTTTGCCTTCCAGAATTTCAATTGCAAGACGCCTGGTGGAAGACTGGTGTCAAACTTGATCCTGGCACCGGGTTATAGAGAACTCACATCAATACGCATTCTCCACTTGAGACAGCGGCTTTTTTCGTCCAGACTGGCCTGTCAAACTTAAGGAGTATCTGAATGAATTATCAGGGCCAGGCGCTCAGTGTCGATACCCGGGACGGTATCGCGGTGCTCGAATTCAATCTCGAAAACCAAACGGTCAACAAATTCAACGCACTTACCCTGGGAGAGCTCGGCGAGGCTCTGGAGCAACTGAACACCGCCTCCGGAATCAAAGGGCTGGTGTTGAGCAGTGCCAAGAACGTGTTCGTGGTGGGTGCCGATATTACTGAATTTACCCGCTGGTTCGACGTACCTTCATCCGAGTTCATCGGGCACATATTGAGCATACACAAAATATTTGCGACGCTGGAAGACCTGCCCTATCCGACCATAGCGGCCATCAACGGTTTTGCTTTGGGCGGCGGGTTCGAGGTCAGTCTTGCCTGCGACTACCGGGTGATGAGCAGCGCAGCCCAGGTCGGGCTTCCCGAAGTCAAGCTCGGGCTTTTTCCGGGCTGGGGGGGCACCGTGCGCCTGCCCAGGTTGATCGGGCTGGACAATGCCGTCGAGTGGATAGGACTGGGCAAGCAGCACCGGGCCGGTGATGCGCTAAAGGTGGGGGCCGTGGATGCCGTGGTCGAGCCGGAGCTGTTGATGGATGCGGCGTTGGCTATGCTCAGGCAGTGCATAGACGGCACCCTGGACTACCGGAAAAAGCGCAGTGAGAAGCTCGATCCGATCCGGCTCAACGACATCGAGCGCACGATGGTGTTCAGCACGGCGGAGGCCTACGTGGCGGCCAGGGCGGGAACAAACTATCCGGCGCCGGGGATTGCATTGAAGGCCATGAAAAAGCACGTGCTTCTGACCCGGGACGAAGCCGGTGAGATCGAAGCGGCGGCGTTTGCGGATGTCTTTCGCACCGAGGCCGCGCGCAACCTTGTCGGCCTGTTCCTGAATGATCAGACCCTGAAGCGTGACGCCCGGAAATATTCGGCGCAGTCGCGCAGCATCGATTCCGCGGCGGTATTGGGTGCGGGCATCATGGGCGGCGGCATTGCCTATCAAACCGCGTACAAGGGCGTTCCCATCGTAATGAAGGACATCTCGGCCGAGGCCATTGACCTGGGCCTGGGTGAGGCAACAAAGATCCTGGCCAAACGCCTGGATCGGGGTCAGCTAAAACCGGCGCAAATGGCCGACGTGTTGAACCGGATCAATCCTACCCTGGACTACGCCGACGTTCGGCAGGCCGACATCGTGGTCGAAGCTGTGGTGGAGAACGAAGGTATAAAAAAGACGGTGCTCAGGGAACTGGAGGATGCAGTGGGCGAGGACACGATAATCGCTACCAATACCTCCACGATTTCCATTGACTCGCTGGCCAGGGCACTGACCAGGAAGGATCGATTCTGCGGCATGCATTTTTTCAACCCCGTCCATGTAATGCCGCTGGTGGAAGTCATCCGCGGCACGCACTCCTCCGACGAGACGATCGCAACCACGGTCAATTTTGCGCGAAACATCGGCAAGAACCCCATCGTGGTAAACGATTGCCCCGGGTTTCTGGTGAACAGAATCCTGTTTCCATATCTCAATGCGTTCGAGTTGCTGATGCGGGACGGTGCGGACTTCAGGAAAGTGGACAAGGCAATGGAGCAGTTTGGCTGGCCCATGGGCCCGGCTTATTTGCTGGACGTGGTCGGCATCGATACCGGGCACCACGCTGCTGCGGTGCTGGCGGAGGGCTATCCCGACCGGATGCGGCTCGATTTCGAGACGAGTTCATATCTGATGTATGAATCCGGACGCCTCGGTCAAAAATCCGGAAGCGGTTATTACAAATATGAACCGGATAAGAAGGGCAAGCCCAGGAAAGTATTCGATGAGGGGACTCTCAAGTTGCTCGAGCAGGTTGCCTCCTGTAGCAGAGAGTTCAGTGAAGAAGATATTGTTGCCCGGATGATGATCCCGATGTGTCTGGAATCCGTGCGCTGTGTGGAAGAAAAGATCGTCGATTCGCCAGTGGCGGCGGACATGGGATTGATCTGGGGCCTTGGATTTCCACCTTTCCGGGGCGGTGCTCTGCGTTACATCGACACCATGGGTGCAGACGCATTCTGCAGGCTTTCGGATCGATACGCTTCCCTGGGCAAAGCCTACGAAGCCACTGAAGGCCTGCGTGAAATGGCGGCGGAAGGACGGCGATTTTTTGGATAGTACTGCGTAAAGCACCGATTATCATGAACGAAACCAACATTCTGGCAGGAGATTATTTATGGCGCTAAACGGTCGTGAAGCGGTTGTTATCGATTGCGTCCGGACCCCGATGGGCCGATCCAAAAACGGTGTTTTCAGGCACACCCGGGCGGAGGACCTGTCGGCTCATCTGGTCAACACGTTGTTCGATCGCAACCCTGCAGTCGATCCGGGTGAAGTTGATGACGTCATCTGGGGCTGCGCCAATCAGACTCTGGAACAGGGTGTCAATGTCGCGCGCAACATGGCGTTGCTGACTGCTATACCGCACACGGTACCGGCGCAGACGGTGAATCGTTTGTGCGGTTCGTCAATGCAGGCCATGCATAGTGCGGCGCAATCCATCATGAGCAACTGTGGTGATGTGTTCGTGGTGGGCGGTGTGGAGCATATGGGGCATATTGCCATCGATCACGGCATTGACATCAACCCCAAATTGAGCAAATACATCGCAAAAGCGGCCGGGGTAATGGGGCTCACCGCGGAAATGCTGGGGCGCATGCACGGCATCACCCGTGAGCAGCAGGATGAATTCGGTGCCCGCTCGCACCAGCTTGCCCATGCCGCTACCGTCGAGGGCCGCTTCAAGCGTCAACTGGTGCCCACCGAAGGTCACGACGACAAGGGTTCGAAAATCGTGTGTGACGTCGATGAAGTCATCCGCCCCGATACCACGGTGGAGGTATTGGCGGGCCTCAGGCCAGTGTTCGATCCGGTCAACGGAACGGTCACCGCGGGCACGTCGTCGGCACTGGCCGATGGCGCCGCCGCCATGATTATCGTGTCATCGGAACGCGCGAAATCCCTGGGGGTATCCCCGATGGCTCGGATCCGGTCCATGGCCATCGCCGGTGTCGATCCGTCGATCATGGGCTATGGCCCGGTACCCGCATCGCGCAAAGCGCTCGATCGGGCCGGTCTGACCATGGAAGACATCGATTTTGTCGAATTGAACGAGGCGTTCGCGGCGCAATCACTGCCGGTACTGAAAGATCTTGGCCTGCTCGATGACATGGGTGATAAAGTGAATATTAACGGCGGTGCGATAGCGCTCGGGCACCCGCTCGGATGTTCCGGTGCGCGTATATCGACGGCATTGTTGAATATTATGGAGGACATGCAATGCACGCTGGGTCTGGCAACCATGTGTATCGGACTGGGGCAGGGTATCGCGACCGTTTTCGAGCGGGTTTAAGGATTTTTGTAATTTCTCAAAAAGACCGTGCACAACACTACTGTCTCGCACGGGGCTATTGAAGTTACGGTTTTTTAAGGTTCCATGTCTGCCGGGACGAGTTTTCTGTCACAAGTTGGGCATATCGTGGGTCGCGAGGGGGTGGTTGGCGCTGACCAGTATCCCGGCTATCTCAAGGACCGCCGGGGTTATTATGAGGGTCAGGCCAAACTGATTGTCCGGCCGAAAAACGTAACCGAGGTGTCGGACCTCGTTACCTTGTGCGGGCAATCGGGAACCGCCATCGTACCCCAGGGCGGCAATACAGGACTATGCGGGGGCGCGACACCGGACGGTAGCGCGGAGCAAATCGTAGTGTGTCTGTCACGCATGAATACGATACGGGAAATCAATGCCGTGGATCACACGGCTACCGTTGAATCCGGAGTGGTGCTGCAGCAATTGCACGATGTCGTCGCCGCACAGGACTTGATGTTTCCACTGGACCTGGGCGCCCGGGGGAGTTGTCAGATTGGTGGTAATTTATCGACCAACGCCGGTGGCATCAATGTTCTGCGTTATGGCAACGCCAGGGACCTGGTGCTGGGATTGGAGGTGGTATTGCCCGACGGCCGGGTATGGAACGGCCTGTCGAAATTGCGCAAGGACAATACCGGTTACGATTTGAAGCAGTTATTCGTTGGCGCCGAAGGAACCCTGGGCATCATTACCGCCGCGGTGCTGAAGTTGTTCCCGGCTCCGGGGGGCAGGCACACCGCTTTCATCGCTGTCCGGGATCCGGCGTGCGCTTGTGATCTGCTCGCCGCCATGCGCAGAATAAGTGCGGACGCGCTGGTGTCCTTCGAGTATATACCGCGTCTGGCGCTGGATCTGGTTGGCACCGATCCTCTGGGTAGTGTTTATACACACTATATATTGCTCGAACTGGCATCCGGTACCGGAGCCACCCTTCATCAGGAGCAACTGGAGACAATGCTGGAGCAGGGCCTCGATGATGGCAGCATCCTCGACGGCACGATTGCGCAGAGTGAGGGCCAACGGGAGCAGTTGTGGTACTTGCGTGAAACCATTTCTCCGGCACAGAAGGAGTCGGTCAAAAATGATGTGTCGGTACCGATTTCCTGTATCCCTGACTTGTTACGGCAAGCCCCAAACGTTGTCGAAGGAATTGTACCCGGCGCCCGGCCGTGTCCGTTTGGACACATCGGGGATGGCAATATTCATTACAATATTCTGGGACCGGCCGATATGGACCCGGAAGTATTCCGGCACAGCTATGGCCAACAACTCATCGATGGCATCAACCGGCTGGTGATGTCCATGGCAGGCAGCTTCAGCGCCGAACACGGTGTGGGTCAGCTGCGTCGTGCCGAACTTTACAAATACAAGGACCCCCTGGATATTGAACTGATGCAGCGTATCAAGGCGGCTATCGA
>CAXMTM010000097.1:0-6007 GCA_964196385.1 Arenicellales bacterium | reverse complement strand
CGCATCAACAACCTGGCAGCGGCGCACGCCCTGGAGTATTTCCCCAGGACCCTCGCCTTCCAGTCGGTGGTGGATGCGACGGTGCCTCCCCGCGCTTTGCTCGATAAATTTTATATGAAACTGCAAGAAAATGGCGGACACGAGTTGGTTCTGTTCGACGTGAACCGGCACACCGAGACGGAACCGCTGCTCAGGGCCGATCCCGAATCACTGGTGCAATCCCTGCTGGAAGACCCGGGACTGCCTTTCGACCTCACCCTCGTAACCAACCTTGATCCGGCTACCGACGACATCATTGCGCGCAACAAAATCGCCCGGAGTCCCTTCGTATTCGATCAGCCACTGAAATTATCATGGCCTGCTAATGTATTTTCCCTGTCCCATGTGGCCATCCCTTTCCGCCCGGACGACCCCCTTTACGGCGCGTCGCACACGGCGGGGGACTCTCGACTCACTTTGGGCTCGGTGCACATTCAAGGGGAACGAAATCTGTTGCAGATTCCGGACAGTTATTTCCTGCGGCTGCGCCACAATCCATTTTTCGACTACATGATGGAACGCATCATCAGCTTTCTTGATGTCGAGGAAGTTACGCAGAGGCCTTAAATATTCGCACCGGCTTCACCTTGCCTCGAATCTGTACTTCTCCAAGAGGTTCGATTGGATGCTTTTCAGTCAACATATCGACGGTTGACTCGGAAACTATTACCAGCGTGCCGTATTCTTTGTTCAACTGCTCCAGGCGGGCGGCCAGGTTCACCGCATCTCCGTGGACGGTGTAGTTGATCCTGTCTCCGGCACCAACGTTGCCGGCAATTACTTCACCGGTATTGACACCAACTCGGGTGCGCAGTGTGATGCCGGCAAATGTTGCATTTTTCATGACCTCCTGGATCTCTAAGGCCGCTTTGACCGCGTTGTCCGCATGCTGCGAGTCCTCGACCGGAACATTGAATGTCACCAGCATCGCGTCCCCCTGAAACTGATTGACCACCCCGCCGTAGCGTGTAATCGGTTCGATTACCGCCGGGAAGTATTCGTTCAGCATCTGTACCACCTGCTTTGGTGGAACACTTTCAGCAGTGGTGGTAAAGGCTTCTATATCGGTGTACAAAATTGTCGCGATGGTTTGTTTCGGCTCCAGCATGCCTTTGTTTGCGACAATCTGCTTGGCTATGCTTTCCGGCACGTACTTGCCAAAGATGTCGCGAATAAAGTTGAGCTGTTCAACAACCTCATTGCGCAGACGTTTCTTCTCCAGACTGGCCCCGATACGCGCATTGAGCAATACCGGATCATAGTCTTTGGGGAGATGGTCTTCGGCCCCCATCTCTATGCACCTCACCACGCTGTCCATTTCTTCCACCGCTGAAATTACGATTACGGGAATATCGCGCAGGACGGGATCCGCCTTCATATTTTCCAGAACTTCATAGCCATTCATTACCGGCATCATAATATCGAGCAACAGCAGTTCGAACGGCCTGGAGCGCAGCATTTCCAGTGCTTCGCGTCCATTCTCCGCAAGGCTTACGCTGTGTCCCTGCCGCTCGAGGCCGCGAGCGAGCTTGATCCGGTTCATCCTGTTGTCATCGACGACCAGGACCTGGCTGCTTTCAGCGCTCATTTGGTGCGGCTATTTGATATCATCCGGGTGATGCATTTTGCAGGTGGGTACTGATGCGATCCTTCAGCACTTCAATATCGAACGGTTTGGTGATGTAGTCCACTGCGCCCATCGCCAAACATCTGCGCACGTCCTCTACCTCGTCTACCGCGGAAACCATGATCACTGGACTTTTTGCCAACTGCTGATCGCTTTCCATTTGCTCAAGCACCTGGAAGCCGTCGACTTCCGGCATTAAAATATCCAGCAGCACCAGGTGAAAAACCTGGCTGCGGAGCATTTCCAGAGCTTCTTGTCCTCCTGCCGCTTCACTGACATCGTAGTCCCCTGATTTAAGCGCCCGGGTGGCTTTAATCCGGTTTACCCGGTTATCATCGACTACCAGCACGCGACAGGTATTTTCATTCATTATATTGTTACCTCCGGGCTTATTTTTCCTGACCGAGACATTCAACGATGCTGGCATTGAGGAGGTCCGCGTCAACCGGCTTGTTGAGATAGGCTCGTGCTCCCAGTTGCCTGCACTTCTCCTCACTTTGCGCGTCTTCCAGTGCCGATATGACGATCACCGGCAAATCCCTTAGCCGGGCATCTGCCTTGAGCGACTGAAGCACTTCAAACCCATCCACCCGGGGCATCAATATATCGAGAAGGATCAGATCAAATGATCCGATAGCCAGGGTCTCCAAAGCTTCCCGGCCGCCTTCGACGGCTTGCACCGTATGGCCTTGAGCTTCGAGGATCCTGGACAGCTTCAATCGGGTTTGTCGATCGTCATCCACCAGAAGTACGTTGCCTCGCGAATCAGTCATGATCTCCTCCAGTACAAAATTGGTCCCAGTTACATCTCCCCACGCAGTGTTTTCACCACCGCCTCGAGCTTATCGTATTCGGCTTTCACAAGTACAACCAGTTTATCGGCGCCAGCGAGTTCGCCCTGTTTACCCATAAGTTCTGCGTCTTTACACAAATCACGCAGGGTTGCGGCGCCCAGGTCGGCGCTATTCGACTTGAGGCTGTGGGCTGCCAGACGCAAGTCCGCGGACTCGCCGTGCTCGACACCGTGTTGCATCTTGTCAACCAAGTCGGGGGCGTCTTCCAGGAATGCGTCGATCAGTTCCAGCTTGAACTCCACATCACCGCCGGTAAGGTTGTCAATGCTTTCCCTCACCACGGACTCCAGTGGATCGGCAGTCTCTCCGGTTGCGGCGATTTCTTCGCCATCTGCCTCCTGTTCAGGGGCGGTTTGTGGTTTTATAACCTGAGACTGTGTCTCGCCATAGATACTGGAGTCCCATTTCACGTCGGTTAGCGGCCGACATTGGCCCAATGCCGTAATGAGCTTTTCTGTTTGTATCGGCTTGCTGACGTAGTCATCCATACCGGCCTCCAAACACATCTCGCGGTCACCTTGCATGGCGTTTGCCGTCATTGCAACGATGCGGGGACGTTTCTCGGTCGACCACTCACTGACGATTTTCCGGGTTGCCTCCAACCCGTCCATATCCGGCATTTGAACATCCATCAATATCACATCATAGGGCTGCCGCCGCAATGCATCCAGTGCCTCAAAACCATTGGCCGCTATATCGGCGCGATAACCGAGGCGGTCCAGCAAGCGGATGCCGAGTATCTGATTAACGGTGTTGTCCTCAGCAAGCAGGATGCGCAACGGCAACTTCTGCCCCATTTGCCGATCGAAGGTCGAAGTGGTCTTGGCCGTTTCCCGATCAACCCCGGTGAGGTCGACGGAAAAAATCTCCACCAGCACGTCAAACAGATGCGAAGGTTTTATGGGCTTGGCAAGAAAAGCGGAAAACTGAATCTGCTCACCCGCTTTGTGAAATGCTTCACGACCACTTAAGGATGACAATATTACCAACGGAAGCTGGTTTTTCGCAACGCCTTCGGTTGCTGCCGACTCCAGTTTGCGGATTTCGGCGGCCAGCGTAAATCCGTCCATCTCCGGCATTTGCATGTCCAGCAATGCCACTGCAAACTCATCGCCGCGCCGTACCCATTGCAGCGCCTCTCCGCCAGAGGCAGTGGCGCATGGCACCATCCCCCACGATTCGGTTTGCAGCGACAGGATACGCCGGTTGGTTGCATTGTCGTCCACAATCAACGCCCGCTTGCCGCTGAATTCGGGCTGAGTCTGATGCAGGTACTTGTTTTTAACATCGGCGGCACCCTGGGCGCGGATGGTGAAATGAAACTGGCTGCCCTCACCCGGTACGCCGGTACTTTCGACCCACATGGTGCCTCCCATCAACTCGCTGAGCCGCTTGCTGATGACCAGTCCAAGCCCGGTACCGCCGTACCGGCGCGCCGTAGAGGCATCGACCTGACTGAACGATTGAAACAATCGATCCCTGCGATCCGGAGAAATGCCGATGCCGGTATCCCTGACCATGAATTGAAGTTCGTATTCCTCACCCGTCGCCTCGATATCATCTGCTTGTACTTCAACAGGGTCTATGCGGCGACTGGTGACGCTTAGCGCCACTTCCCCCTCCTCTGTAAACTTGATCGAATTGCCCAACAGATTGATCAGAACCTGGCGCAGGCGGGTAACGTCACCTATGATCGACTCAGGGAAATCTCCCTCGGCGATATAAGCCAGGTTGAGTCCTTTTGCAGATGCCTCGTTGGACAGCAAATCTACGGCGCTCTCCACACAGTCGCGCAGTTCGAATTGCTGGAACTCGAGTTCCAGCCGGCCCGCTTCGATTTTGGAGAAATCGAGAATAGTGTTGATGATGGTCAACAGGGACTCGGCGCTGCGCCGGGTGATTTCGGCAAATTCGCGTTGCTCGGAGTCAAGGTTGGTGTCGAGTAACAGGCCGGACATACCGATGATGCCGTTCATCGGTGTACGAATCTCATGGCTCATGGTTGCCAGAAATTCACTCTTGGCGCGGCTTGCGGCCTCAGCCTCTTGCTCTTTGCGCTTCAGTTCGGTGATATCGGTGTACACCGCCACCGTGCTGTCGTCTTCCGTTTTGCGTTCGCTGATCTGGATCCAGCCACCATCCTCACGGCGCTGCAGATGGGGCTCCCCCGGGTTCTTGTGCCGTGCCAGGCGCTCGGCAATCCATGCCTCGGTCCGGCCCACGGCGTCCGCGATGAAACCGTGCTCGGCACTGGAGCGAATATTGTCTTCAAAGCGCGTGCCGACTTCGAGTTCGTCGCCACTCTCGTGCTGTGTCAGGACTCGATACCTTTCGTTGCACAACACCAACTGGTCATTCGCATCCCACAGCACAAAACCCTCCGAGATACTCTCGATGGCGTCGGTCAGCCGCCGGCGAACATCGCCGATCTCACGCAGTTTGGCCTCTTCCATCTCGATCGCCGTATCCCGAAACACGGCAAGCGTATTGGCCATGTCGACCAGTTCGTCGTTGCCACCGTAGGGTATGTCGGCCTTGAGGTTGCCCCGGGCAATTTCGTGCATGCTGTGGTTGAGCGCGGCCAGCCGCGCCAGCAGATTCCGCCCTACGTATAACCACACGATAAGGGCTGAGCTGATGATGCTCAACAGGATGACCGCGATCATTACGCCGGTGCTTATCCTCTGCACCGAACTGGCCTGGAGATTAGCGCTGGCGATATCTTCCTGGGTGCTTGCCACCAACATTGTGGTCGCCTCGGCCAGCCGGCGTGAATAGTCGGAATTGAACGTAAGCTGTCGTTTGGCCTCCAGGATCTGGTCCAGCTCCAGCGTTCGCGTCCTGAACATGCTGCGCCCCCCGGTCCAGAATTTCTGAAATTTCCCGATGAGTTCGATAAGATCAGCGCCCGTCTCCGGACCCAGCTTCTGTGCCACACCCTCAAGAGTGCTCACCGCCTGCTTGATCGAGCTGGTGAGTACCGGAAAGTCTTCCGCTGTGGGTCCCGATGAGGTCACCCCCATAGCTTCCGTAGCCTCAGCGGAGGTAACGCGTAACAGCGTGGCGACAATGGTGGCCACCGCCAATTGCGCTTCGTCCAGGAGCAATATTTCATCGATGGCCACAAACATTTGCTTGGTCGCCACCTGTCGATCCTGGGGAGGCAATATGCGTTTATTAACCATCTTTTGCAGTTCTGTAACCCTCTCCCGCTTGACCTTTGCTTTCGACGTAAGCAGTTCCTGAATCTGATCATGGGCGGTGGACAGCTCGAACAACGCAGCCTCCTTGCGCTCCAGGTAAGTGATATTATTCATGAAGATGCCGTCGAGGCTGATGGCATGGGTGCTGATGAGCTCGGTCAACAGCTTGATGGATTCCAGGCTGGCGGGGTCGATGCCGGTTCTTTCGAGGTCGACGAGCAGTTCGGCGACTCGATCGCTTACGGCGTACATCTCCTCTGACAATGCTTCCTGTTCATCGAGAG
>CAXMTM010000096.1:0-1617 GCA_964196385.1 Arenicellales bacterium | reverse complement strand
GAACCGTGGATTTCAGAGCGCCCGGGACCGCCCCATGCTCCGCCCCGGCTTTCCAGTTCCCAGTAAACAATGCCCTTCACGCCCAGCAGCATTGACAAACCACCGTCGAGATTCTGTGAGTTGAACGGGAACAACACTCCGTCGGCAGTGCTAAGGCGGTTCTCGAATTCATCCACCAGTTCGTTGTAGTGTGGCGAACCCAGTTCCTCTTCACCTTCAGCCAGCACCATCAGGTTGACGGGCAGGGTGCCTGTGACCCTGATAATAGAGTCGATGGCGTTCAGGAACGCGCGCTCCGGACCTTTCTGGTTGGTTGCCCCACGGGCCATCAGCACTCGGCCAAATTCCTTATCGACGAGATTGCCCTCAAACGGCGGGGTCTCCCAGTCTTCGGGGTTTACCGGTTGCACGTCGTACATCATGTAGACCACCAAGGTCAGCGGCGCGCCCGCATCATAGAAGCCCCATACGCCAGGATGTCCCGATGTCGGCACCAGCCGGGTTTCGGAAAATCCGATTGCTTTCAATTCGTCACGCAACAGCTCCGCCATTTCGGTGATGCCGACATTCTGCGCACTGATCGACGGTTGGCGTACCCAGCGCTGCAGGTTCCCCAGGTGGGCTTCCAGCTTGTCGTCGATATAGGCATAGATGGCTTCATGTTCGCCGGTATAGGTCTTGATGCCACTGAGGTCGTAGGCCTCAGCCGTAGTGACCTCGTAATGCGGGTACACGCCATCAGAAACTTCGGTCTCGCTGGCAAAAACACCAGCCGGCAAAATTGCGCCGGTAAGTCCAAGCGCGGCACACAGGCAAAATGTTGGTATCCGGTTCACGGCGGGTTCTCCTGCTGTTTTAGTGAATTGTACCGTCCTGACGATTGCGAGACACGCCCCGCAATTCAGTCGGTCAGCGCAAACGCCACGACGTAGTCGCCCCGGGTGCTGCCGAGATTTCCGTGACCACCAGCGGCGATGACAATGTATTGCCGGCCGTTGAGCTGGTAGGTCATCGGCGTGGCTTGGCCGCCGGCCGGCAATCGGCCCCGCCACAGCTCCTCGCCGGTCTCGGTGTCGAAGGCTCGCAGGTAATTGTCCATCGCGGCGGCAATGAACACCAAGCCATTTTCCAGGATCAAGGGGCCACCGAAATTCGGCATACCGAGTTTAAGGCCAAAGGGCAGAGGCGTTTGGTCACGGGTGGTGCCCAGTGGCACTTGCCAACGGATTTTACCCGCTGCCATGTCTACCCCGGCCAGTGTTCCCCAGGGTGGCTTGACACATGGCAAGTCCCAGGAAGACATCAGGGGCTTTCGGCGCATGCCGTATGGCGTTCCGAGCTGCGGGGCGAACTCCGTGCCCGGATACATGCCGGAATCACGCTCGCTTTCAAAATCGTCGCGGCGGATCAGGGTCACCACAAACGGCAGGTGGAGCGTGTTGGCGATCACCAGCTGGCGGCCGGGATCCCAGCCACTGCTGCCCCAATTGGAACCTCCTCCATTTCCCGGGATCATCACGGTACCCTCGAAGCTCGGTGGAGTGTAGATTCCATCGCTTCGGAGGCTGTTGATCAGTTCACGACACTCCCCCCGGTCCCACGGTGTGAGGCCCCAGG
>CAXMTM010000095.1:0-8605 GCA_964196385.1 Arenicellales bacterium | reverse complement strand
GGCATGGTCATAGCCAGCGCCCGGGATGCCTCGAGGCTTTCGTTCCAGGCCACCGCGGCCCGGCCGACCTTGCGGGCCCGCCAGTCCGGCGGCACCATCAGGATTGGACGCCCCGCGCGCATCAACAATGATTCCATCGTCTCCCCCGCGGGGGAACGCAACAAAGTACCTTTCTTGCGGTCGGGCCTCGATGTTGCTATCACATCGCAAAGGCGCCCGTGGCGGATGAGGACCTCGGATACGCTGCCTGCTTCTTCGTACCACTTCGCCCCTATACCATCATCATTCAGTGAGTCACCTGCTTTGATGTGGTGATTGTCACAGAATGTGTTGAACCGATGTTGAATTTCCAGCGCAGCTTCCCGGCTTTTTTTATCGGTTTCCTCGATTACGCTCTTCTTCAGATTTGCAGACACATAATCGAGTTCATACGGCAGGTCACCGGCCTTTGGTCTGACATGAATGGCCTTGATTTTGGCATCAAACCGGTCGGCTACCACCAACGCGGTGTCCAGCGCGCTGAAACTCGCCTGGCTACCATCCAGCGGGACTAAAATTGACTTTATCGACATTAATGCACTTCCTGGCCACCTAAAAAAGCCCGTCTATCTCACCTTGTTCGTTGATCCGGATGTTATTGGCGGCGGGTACTCTCGGCAACCCGGGCATGGTCATGATTTCACCGCAAATCACTACCATAAACCCTGCACCGGCAGATAACCTGACCTCACGCACCGGCAGTATGTGGCCGGTAGGTGCGCCTTTAAGGTTAGGATCGGTTGAAAAACTGTATTGGGTCTTGGCCACGCAAACAGGAAAGTGCCCAAACCCGTTTTCCTGGTACTCGCTGATCTGGCTGCGAACCTTTTTATCGGCGATGATATCGTCCGCACCGTAGATCCTGGTCGCCACCGTCCTGATTTTCTCCCACAATGGAACGTCATCGCCGTAGATGGGCGCAAAGCGGCTCTCGCCGCTGTCCGCCACATCGGCGACGTGGGCAGCCAACTGCTCCGTACCGGCCCCACCATCGGACCAGTGAGTGCAGTCGAACGCCTGTACCCCATATCCGTTCGTTGTTTCCCTAACCACAGCAACTTCGGCATCCGTGTCTGCGACAAAGCGGTTTATGGCAACCACCACAGGTACACCGAAGGACTTCACATTGCTTATGTGACGTGCCAGATTCGAGCACCCCTGCCTGACTGCTTCGACGTTCTCGCTCTTCAGATCGTTCTTGCCGACGCCGCCGTGCATCTTCAGCGCGCGTATGGTGGCGACGAGTACCACGGCATCCGGTTTCAGACCGGCGCTGCGGCATTTGATATCGAAAAACTTTTCCGCACCCAGATCGGCCCCGAACCCGGCCTCGGTCACCACATAATCGGCCAGTTTCAGCGACGCCTTGGTGGCGATGACGGAATTACAACCGTGGGCGATGTTGGCAAACGGCCCGCCGTGAATGAACGCAGGATTGTTTTCTAGGGTTTGCACCAGGTTGGGGGACATGGCGTCTTTCAGCAATACAGCCATCGGGCCCGGGCCCTTTACCTGTTCCGCGCGGATCGGCTTGCGGTCTTTGGTGTAGCCGACGATGATTTTGCTGAGGCGCTGCTGCAGATCGTCCATGTCTTTGGAAAGGCAGAATATCGCCATCACCTCAGACGCAACGGTGATGTCAAACCCGTCTTCACGCGGAAATCCATTTGCCGCCCCGCCCAGGGAGTTGACAATGGATCGCAATGCCCGGTCGTTCATGTCGACGACCCTTCTCCAGGCCACCCGGCGCGAATCGAATCCTGCTTCGTTGCCCCAGTAGATGTGGTTATCAACCAGCGCCGACAACAGGTTGTGGGCGGCGCCAATGGCATGAAAATCCCCGGTGAAATGAAGGTTGATCTCTTCCATGGGAACTACCTGTGCATACCCCCCCCCCGCGGCTCCGCCTTTCATGCCGAAGCAAGGCCCGAGACTCGGTTCCCGCAAACACACCAGAGATTTTTTGCCGATCCGTCTCATTCCGTCGTGCAGACCCACGGACGTCGTCGTCTTGCCTTCTCCGGCCGGTGTCGGGGTGATCGCCGTCACCAGGATCAGTTTGCCGTCCGGTTTATTTTCGAGAGACTTTATAAAATCCAGAGATACTTTTGCTTTGGTGTAGCCAAAGGGCTGCAGTGCATCCGCCGGAATTCCCAGCTTTTGCGCTATGTCGACGATGGGCTGCATGGATGCAGCACGGGCAATTTCGATATCACTCATAGTATTATTTGGAAGCCAGTTTCGAATACGTTAAAGTTTAAAATACGTTAAAGAATGGGGATGTAGCGTAGATTAAACCGCTTCATCCAAACCTCTCGCCGACAGCGAGTTTGCTTGACGCGACATACTCCGCCGCCAGCACCTTGCCGGCACCGGCACGAACCCGTTTGACCCGGATTGCCCCCTCGCCTGCTGCAACGACAATACTATCATCATCTATGGCCACTACCGTCCCCGGCTCGCCGCCGGCATCGGACAATCCGGAATCGAAAATTTTAACCTCGGCCCCGTGGTGAACCGTCCAGGCGCCCGGTTGCGGGTTGCCCGCACGGATGATGTTGTAAATCTCCTGTGCAGGTTTGGCCCAGTCGATCCGGGCCTCTTTTTTGCCGAACCAGGATTCGTAGGACCCCTCATCCAGATTCTGCCCGATCTTCGGCGCATCACCCTGCCTGACCAGTTGCAGAGACTCCATCATGGCATCGACACCCATCGGAAACAACTTTTTAAAATACACATTGCCCAGGGTTTCGTCGGGCCCGATGTCACAGGTCTTTTGCAATAATATGGGACCTTCATCGAAGCCATCATCGGGCCAGAATATACTCAGGCCTGTTCGCGTTTCGCCCATGGCAATGGGCCAGTTGATCGAAGACGGGCCCCGATGCATCGGCAGCAGCGATGGGTGATACTGGAATGAACCGTAGCGGGGCGCATCGCGCACTGCTTCCGGCACGAACAACAGGACGTAAGCCATCATGCACACATCCGCGTCAAATGATTGCATCAGTTGCACGGACTCGTCCGTTTTCCAGGAGGTGGGCTGGTGTACGGGCAGGGCGTGTTCCAGCGCCAACTCCTTGAGTGGGTCCACCGGCCTGCCTTCCGTATCCGGGGCGACACACACCGCCACCACATTTTCGCCCTGCTCCAGCAACCGCTCCAGCACCGTGCGGCCGAAGGCCTGCTGCCCGTGAACAACTATACGCATGTTTAGTCCTCTCTCTGAAATATTGGCTGCACCTGTACCTACACTGCACCCGACTCTTTGATTGTCGCAATCTCATCGTCCGAATAACCCAGCACATCCTTTAATATTTCACCGGTGTGTTCACCCAGAAGCGGCGAACGTGTTACTTGTGCCGGCGAATCCGACAACTTGACCGGGCAGCCCACGGTCAGGTATTTGCCACGCTC
Source organism: Arenicellales bacterium (assembly GCA_964196385.1). GTDB lineage: Bacteria > Pseudomonadota > Gammaproteobacteria > Arenicellales > JAANXG01 > JAHEKE01. Next base: position 5,149 of record CAXMTM010000095.1, on the reverse strand, counting down.
AGGGTGATCGACTTCGACAATGGTACCGGTGTTGCGCAGCGACGACTCTTCGGCGAGTTCTTTCATCGACAGGATGGGCCCGACCGGAATATCGAGCGGGTTACAGATTTCCATCACCTCGTATTTGGTCCTGGTCCTGGTCCACCGTTCGATGGCACCGAACACTTCATTGAGGCGCGGCAACCGTGCGCCGGGGGTGGCATAGTCCGGGTCCTCTTTCCATTCAGGTTTGCCGATAACATCACAGATTCTGCCCCATACCGCGGCCTGGGTAATAAAATAGGTATAGGAGTCCGGATCGGATTCCCAGCCCTTGCACTTCAGGATCCGGCCCGGTTGGCCGCCACCGGAATCGTTACCCGCCCGCGGTGTGGCCGGGCCGAACGCTATGCCCTCACCGTGCTGAGAATACTCTGTCAGAGGTCCGCGCGTGAGGCGTTGCTGGTCGCGCAGTTTGACACGGCACAGATTGAGCACGCCGTCCTGCATGGCGGCGAGTACGCGCTGTCCCCTGCCGGATTTTTCACGGTGAAACAAGGCGGTGACTATACCCAGCGCCAGGTTCAGCCCCGTACCTGAATCTCCGATTTGGGCCCCGGTGACCAACGGCGGGCCGTCAGGGAAGCCCGTGGTCGACGCCGAACCGCCGGCGCACTGCGCAACGTTTTCGTACACCTTGCAGTCTTCATAAGGGCCCGGACCGAAGCCCTTGACCGACGCCATGATCATGCGGGGGTTGATTTCCTGAATCCGCTCCCACGAAAAACCCATACGGTCCAGAGCGCCCGGTGCAAAATTCTCCACCATGACGTCGCATTCCCTGACCAGGCGCTGCAATACCTGTTTGCCGGTTTCATTCTTGGTATTGAGCGTCAGCGATCGCTTGTTGTGGTTCAACATGGTGAAATACAACGAATCTGCGCCTTCTATATCCACCAGTTGTTTGCGCGTCGCATCCCCCACACCCGGCCGCTCCACCTTGATGACGTCTGCCCCGAACCAGGCCAGTAACTGGGTGCAGGTCGGGCCGGACTGCACATGCGTAAAATCCAGAATTTTTATCCCGGCTAATGCCTTCATTTATTTATTCTCTGTTGATCAATCTGTCTGTCGGGTTTGAAATTCAGGCCTGAGCCATTCGATTCGTAGGCTTCATTTGTACATGGTTTGTGCTTTAGTGCCCGGCGCATACTCGTTCGGGTCTACCCACACGTTGATCACCGCACACTTGCCGGTCCTTGCTATGGCTTCGCGGCCGCGTTGCAGTGCCGGCTGGATCTCACTGGCCTCAGTAACTTCCTCACCATATCCGCCGATCATTTCCCCGAACTTGCTGAACGGCACGTCGCCCAGCTTGTTGCCGACGTTGCCGCGTTCTTCGCCGTATTTTGCGATCTGTCCATAGCGGATCTGGTTCATGTGGGAGTTATTACCTACGACCGCAAGATAGGGGGCACCGAACCGTTGCGCCGTTTCCATATCGAAAGCGGTCATTCCAAACGATCCGTCGCCATACAGGCACAGGACTTCCTTTTCGGGATGGACGAGCTTGGCAGCCATGGAAAACCCGGTGCCCACCCCCAGTGAACCCAGCGCGCCCGGATCCATCCACTGACCCGGATTTCGGGGACGCACGGCCTGAGCGGATATCGTCACGATATCACCACCGTCACCGATATAGATGGTGTTATCACCGAGAAACTCGTTGATCTCCCAGGCCAGGCGGTATGGGTGGATGGGATTCTGGTCGGTGGTGAACATCGGCATCAGCTTGTCGAGTTTGGCGGCCTCGATAGCGCGCAGTTCCTTCATCCAGCCCTGCCGCGCCTTGCGTGCACCATCGTCGATGCGGCCTGAGGCAGCCTGCTCCACCGCGGCCAGGATAGCGCCGGGGTGCCCGCAGATACCTAGGCTGATATCGCGATTCTTGCCCACCGTGGCGTAACTCTGGTCGATCTGGACCAGCGTTGCCTTACTGGATATGCGCTTGCCATAACCCATGCGAAAATCGAAAGGCGTGCCTACGATCAGGATCACATCGGCATTTTTGAACGCGTCGCTGCGGGTGCGATCGAAGTGATGGGGGTCCCCCTGGGGCAGCATACCGCGGCTGGCTCCGTTCATATACGCAGGGATATCGAGCGAGCGGATGAACCTGATCGCTTCTTCATGACCGCGGCAAGTCCATACCTGCTGACCGAGTAAAACAGCAGGCCGCTCGGCCTTGACCAGAATGTCCGCCAGCTTTTCTATATCCGCGGGATCGCCAATGGAACGAACGGAAGAACGGTAGGCCCCCGCTTTGGGAATCCTGGCCGATTCCAGCGGGATTTCACGATCCAGAATATCACGTGGTATTTCCAGATATGAGGGGCCATTGGCTCCGTTGAAACACTCTCTCGCGGCCATGGAAATCATGTCGGCCACCCGTTCCGTGGAATACACCCCGGAGGCAAATTTAGTAATGGGGCGCATCATATCCACGTGGGGCAGGTCCTGCAGCGAGCCCATCTTGTTTTGAGCCAGGGAACTCTGCCCGCCGATATGCAAAACCGGGCTCTCCGATCTGAATGCCGTGGCCACGCCCGTAACGGCATTGGTGCAGCCGGGACCTGCCGTGGTCACCACACAGCCCAACCTGCCGGTCTGGCGGGCATATCCATCCGCGGCGTGGGCGGCGGTCTGTTCGTGCCGCACATCGACGATGCGGATGCCCTCATCCAGGCAACCGTCGTAGATGTCGATGATGTGCCCGCCGCAGAGGGTGAATATGGTATCCACCCCTTCGTTTTTCAGTGCTCTTGCCACCAGGTGGCCACCGGATACGATATCCTCCGCCCGGCTTTTCTGAGCCAGGGTATCGGTAGCGGTGTCTGATATTTTCGTGGCCTGTGTCGACATAATGTTCTCCAGTTTTTTTACAATCTCACGCGTGCCCTGAGTGTCAGTTAAGGTAATCTACATACCGTCTGACGTGGTCGGCGAGGGCCAGGGCATGATCGCGGACCAGCCTCTCCGCCAGTTCGGTCTGCCTGTTTTCCAATGCCTCGATGATGCGCGTGTGATCTATGATTGATTGAGATGCCCGGTCCCGCTCCTTGATGGTACGGGCGCGTATGGATTTCATGTGTATGAATAAATTCTCCGAGAGGCTAATAAGCAAATCGGATTTGCTGAGCTTGATGATGTTCTGGTGGAACCTGATATTGGTTTCGGAATATTCGTCGATGTGTGCGCGGGCCTGCGCGGAATCGTTATAGGTATCCAGGAAAGCGTGCAGTTCTCGAAGTTCTTCGTCGCTTGCGCATTCAGTTACCAGGCGCGCAGCCATGCTTTCCAACGCCGCCCACACGTGGATCATTTCGAGAATTTCTTCCTTCGACTTGCGGACTACAAAGGCCCCGCGTCTGGGAATGGTACGTACCAGCCCCTCCTGTTCCAGGCGAGACAGCGCCTCCCTCACCGGGGTCCGGCTCACGCCGAGTCTTTCCGCGAGCGAACGCTCGTCAAGACGGGGAGGCTCCGCTTCCGTATATATATCCATCTCAGCGATCGCATCCCTGAGCGCGTTGTAGACCTTATCCTTGAGAACAAAGTTTACTCCCAGAGGGGCCAAATGAATGGGAGGTCGCACCATGAGCAATGCGGGTCAGGAACCGTCTTCTTGTTTATCACCATCCGCCGCGGTTCGCTGCTTTTTGCGACGCATGATCTTGATGGTGGGCAACACGATTAACAACACCGCCAGTGCCAGGATGGTAGCAGACAGCGGGCGCTCCACAAATGTACCCGCATTTCCCTGCTCCATCACCAGACTCTGGCGCAACGCCCGCTCGGTCAGCGGTCCAAGTACGATGGCCAGAACAGCCGGTGCAACCGGGTAATTCAGTTTGCGCAGCAAATAAAACACGACCCCGAATATGACGATCAACCAGACGTCGTGCAGGTCCTGGGTCGGTGCATAGCCGCCAACTATACAGAGTACGAAGATAATTGGAGCCAGAATCGTAAAGGGCAATTTAAGCACCGACACGAACAGCGGAATGAACGCTATATTGATGATGACGGCAAAAAAGTTAGCCATGTAAAGACTGCCAATCAGCCCCCAGACGAATTCCGGGTTATTGACGAACAGCAACGGCCCCGGCCGCAGGCCCCATATGATCATCCCACCGAGCAAAATCGCGGTGGTGGGGGACCCGGGAATTCCGAGTGTGAGCATAGGCAGCATGGAACCGGTGCTGGCCGCATTGTTTGCGGTCTCCGGTGCAGCCACGCCAGTGATATTCCCCTTGCCGAAACTGTCCGGATCTTTAGACATGGTTTTAGCGAAACCATAGGCCATCAATGATGCCGGGGTGGCCCCGGCCGCGGGCAGGATGCCAACGAAATATCCCAGAAATGACGAGCTGATGATCGTCATGGTCGAACTTTTCAATTGTTTGAAGGCTTCCAGGATCCGTTTTACGGTAAACGAGGCCTGAGATAACTTGACGTCGCCCTTGCTTATTTCCAAAGTCCACAAGATCTCTCCGATGCCGTATATGCCGATAGCGAGAACCAGGAAATTGATGCCGTGGTAGAACCCGGTGATGTCGAAGAAGATCAGCCGCGGCTTGCCTGAAATCTCGTCCAGTCCGACGGCGGCGAACACCAGTCCAATGGCAATGGAAAATATCGTTTTTGGAATATCATCACCACCCAGCCCGATGAAGGTAGCAAAGGCCAGTATCATCAGGGCGAATTCTTCCTGGGGACCGAATTTCAATGCGAAATCGGCCAGTGGTGGTGCGAACAGGGTGAACAGGATGACCGATATGGTACCACCGACGAAGGACCCCACCGCTGCCGCCACCAGCGCCACGTCCGCCTTTCCTTTCATGGCCAGCGGACGGCCATCGAATACGGTTGCGACTGCAGTGGATGCCCCGGGAATGCCCAGCATGATGGAGCTGATCGCCCCGCCGTACATAGCGCCGTAGTACACCGCGGCCAGGAAAATAATCGCGCCGGTAGGGGGCACCAGAAATGTTACCGGCAGCAGGATGGCGACACCGTTGACCGATCCCAACCCTGGCATGGCGCCGACGAACAAACCAATAACACAGCCCAGCATCATCAGCATCAGGTTCTGTGGGGCCAGCGCAGT
>CAXMTM010000094.1:0-2725 GCA_964196385.1 Arenicellales bacterium | reverse complement strand
CCAGGCCCATGTCGCAAATCCGAGCCCAGTCCGCATCGAAACTAAGATCGCAACATTCCTTGTATTTTTTAGCCTCGAAGACGAACTGCCCCTGGGTGCCATTGGCGTGCAGCAGCGACAGCAGTCTTGCCCGGCTGCGGGTATCCGACGGTGATTGGTCAATTATACGATGCAAGAGCTGAATCGCGCGAGCTCGCTCCTGGTCTTGAATACTCATCAGCGGTTCCCCCCTCCACCTGCTTCATGCCATTTTCCGGTGTTAGAGGCGGGCTGTCAACCAATATGCCTGGAACTCCGGCGTGGGTTCGGTTCCTTATACTGATAGACGCGTATTTGGCTTAGCCCGCATAATACGCGGCTGGTGAATAGGTCTGAATGCCTATTCGCCTTGTGTTGATGTACGCAACCGTAGGATTGAGAGCAGGCAGAACATGACAATTTACACCGATGCCCTGATAGTCGGCGCGGGACCGGCGGGTCTATTCCAGGTATTTGAACTCGGCTTGCTCGAGATAAATGCCCACCTCGTAGATGCGCTGCCCCAGGTCGGGGGACAGTGCTCGGAGTTATACCCGGATAAGCCCATCTACGATATCCCTGCATTGCCGGTATGTGGTGCCCAGGAGCTTGTGGATCGCCTGCTCAAGCAGATAGAGCCGTTTGGGCCCGCTTTTCATCTGGATCAGGAAGTTCAAAATTTGACCCCGCTGGAGGACGGTACTTTTTACGTAGCAACGAGCAAAGGAACTGAATTCAATGCAAAAACGGTGATTATCGCAGCCGGTGTTGGAGCCTTCCGGCCGCGCAGGCTGACTGTCGGCAATATCGATGGACTGGAAGGTAAAACAATCCACTATAGCGTTACCGATCCAGGTCTATTCGTGGAGAAGAACATCGTCGTGCTCGGCGGCGGGGATTCCGCACTGGATTGGGCGCTGGAATTATCCGGAATCGCCCATCGTGTCACCCTGGTCCATCGTTCTTTGAAATTCAGGGCTGCTCCCGCCTCAGTCTCCAGGCTCATGGCGTTGGCGGAATCGGGCGATGCCGATTTCCTGCAGGGCAACGTCGTCGATCTCGAACGAAACGGTAGCGACCTGGTTTCGGCCGGCGTGCTGGGCCCGGATTCGATCACGCAAAGAGTGGACCTCGATCATATACTGGTGTTCTATGGTTTGTCCCCGAAACTCGGACCCGTAGCTGACTGGGGACTGGATCGGGTCAAGAATCAGATCAATGTGGATACCGAGAAGTTTCAGACCAGCATCCCGGGTGTCTTTGCCATCGGAGACATTAATGTTTATCCAGGCAAGAAGAAACTCATACTGAGCGGGTTTCACGAGGCGGCACTGGTATCGTTCGCGGTGAAGCAGCACCTCGATCCCGAAGCAAAGATCCACTTGCAGTACACTACCACCAGTTCCAGCTTGCATAAACGCCTGGGTCTCAATTAATCAATGAGCGTAAAACCCAAACCAATCGCGAAAACGGGTGGACCCGGCAAGGGGTTTACAACGGGCATATTACACAGCGACCGTCAAAAAGCTATTGAACACGGATCGCTGCACAAACCGATTCATAGTTCCGTTGCATTCGGATACGACAGGACGGAAGATCTGGCGGCGGTGTTCCAGGGCACCAAGGCGGGTTATGCCTATGGCAGACAGGGTAATCCCACCATCGCCGCGCTCGAGGATAAAATATCCCTGATGGAAAAAGGCATCGGCAGCGTTTGTTTCGCCACCGGGATGGCGTCGATCGCGGCTACCGTGCTGACGCTGCTGCGTGCCGGAGACCATCTGATCTCAAGTTCATTCTTGTTTGGAAACACCGACAGCCTGTTCAAGACCTTCAGGCAGTTTGGTGTGGAAGTCAGCTTTGTGGATTCGACATCCGCGGAGCACGTAGCCTCTGAACTGAGACCAAACACCAAAGCGGTTTTCGTTGAAACCATTGCCAACCCCTGCACACAAGTCACCGACCTGGAGGGGGTCGGAAAACTGTGCCGGGAAGCGGGTTTGTTGTACGTAGTGGATAACACCCTGACCACACCTTATCTGTTTCAACCGGTAACGGTGGATGCCCACCTGGTGGTCCATTCTCTGACTAAATATCTGGGTGGACACGGCAATGTGCTGGGTGGGTCCATAACCGATACCGGGCTGTTCGATTGGTCGACGTACCCGCATATTTACGATCAGTACAAAAAGGTGGACGTGCAGAAGTGGGGTCTGCTGCAGATCAGAAAGAAGGGATTGAGAGACAGCGGTGGCACGCTGTCATCCGATTCGGCACACTTGTTGTCTATAGGTATGGAAACCCTGGCTCTGCGCATGGCCCGGGCCTGTGACAATGCGATGGCGATGGCGCGTTATCTGGAATCACACAAATCCGTAAAACGGGTGTTCTATCCCGGTGTGGCAGGTCACCCCGAGCATGAACGTGCAGGGCAGCTTTTTGGCGCTTACGGCGCAATACTGAGCATCGAGCTTGTCGATGGGATCGATTGCTTCAAGTTCCTGGATGCGCTCGATCTCGTCATCAAATCCAGCAATCTGGGGGATAACCGCACCCTGGCGATACCCGTTGCCCACACCATATTCTACGAGATGGGTCCGGAAAGAAGGGAGTCCATGGGCATCTCGGACGATATGGTCAGGTTTTCGGTGGGCATAGAGGATCAGGAAGATCTGATCCGGGATCTGGACCAGGCGTTGTAGCTCCC
>CAXMTM010000093.1:0-6959 GCA_964196385.1 Arenicellales bacterium | reverse complement strand
CAACACTTTAAAAGGGAGTATCGAGGTCAGTAGCGGGTCGGACGATACACGTTTTATTGTCGTGCTTCCTCTAGCCCCCATTTCTCACCGGATTGACGAGCCCTCACTTGAAATTTGAATCCACAAGGTATTTCCTTCACTCGGAAATACACACTGTTATTCCACTCCTTCAGTAAATGCCTTGTGAATCCAAATGTCTGCGCGATCATCTCGCCCCCCGATGAGAAATGGGGGCTAACATCGGTTTAAACACGGGTAGCGTGGTCAGGCTAACCACGGCGCTGGTCGACGACGATCCTGTCTTCGAAAAAGAGTACCCGGTGACGATAGGTGCGTGGAAGGTGGCTGCTTACGGCGCCAATTACAAGGATCACCACCAGCAATGATACCCGTGATTCCCACATAAACGGTATCAGCAGCATTAAAAGCAGTTTAGTGAAAATCGCGATGCCGCGGGCCTCGAATATGATGGCGCAGCTGGCATAGATATCGGTAGCGAACAACAACAGACCGGAAACGATCGATCCCCACAACCAGGGCATCAGTATTTGTGGAGGCTGATCGAAAACATGGCCCCCGAGCAGAACGCCGGTGGTGAGTATGTGCGACGCACGCAGCAGTGTTCGAATACCCCGCCCGTAGGGGATGGATCGGGGGGTAGACGGAAACAGAATGTCCCAGATTTTCATTATGTGGGCTAGCCGTTTTCCACGCCGGGAGGCATCAGATGGATGCCTTCGGTGCGGAGGGAGACGGAGATATTGTCCCGCACTTTGAGCTGATTACGCTGCACCACATGCATGGGCAGATTGAATGTCATCGTTGCATCGCTGCTGTCGTCAACCATTAAAGTGACACTTGCGGCCTCGCCGAGCACCACCAACTCGTCAATGCTGCCGTGAACCGGGTTTTCCCGCTCGCCACGGGATGGCCGCACCCGTTGATGCAGCAAAATGTGCTGTGGTGGAATGACCCAATCTACCGTGCTTCCGGCAGCGAAACGGGAACAATGCCGGGTTTCCAACTCGTAATCGAGCCAGCTTAAAAGAGTGATGTTACGTTCAGCCTGATGTGCAATGATCTTTCCCCTGAAAACATTGGTCAGTCCAACCAGATTGGCGGCAAGTTTATGCCTGGGGGAATTGAGAATTTTCGTCGGCGAGCCGATGTCCAGGCTTTGGCCGCGGTAAAGAATACACACCCGGTCGGCCAGCAGACAAGCTTCTTCCACGTCATGAGTGACAAGAATTATGGGGTGCGCCATGCTACCGCGCAGACCGGCGAGTTCACGCTGCAGCTTGCGGCGAGTGGCCTGGTCCACCGATGAGAAGGGCTCATCCAGCAACAGAGCCGACGGTTCCCGCGCCAGTGCACGGGCAAGGGCAACCCGCTGCCGCTGGCCACCCGAGAGCTGATGCGGGCGGCGTTTATCGAGCCCATCCAGGTTGACGGTTCGCAGCAGCTGCAGGGCGCGTGTTTTTCGTTGATCCGAAGCAACGTGCTGCATGGCCACGGTCACGTTCTCCAGCGCGGACAGGTGGGGAAACAGTGCGTAGCTTTGAAAAACAATGCCGATTGCTCTTTTCTGCGGCGGTTGATTCAGCCCCCGGTCCGTGTTCAGCCACTCGTCGCCATTGCACGCGACCAGGCCTTCCGTCGGCGTATTGAGCCCGGCAATACAGCGCAACACGGTGGACTTGCCGCTGCCCGATGGGCCCACCAGTGCCACCAGTTCCCCGGGGCGGCAGTCGAACGACACGTTCAACGGAATGGGCGCGGCCTGCTCGAGGTGAACTCTCAGACCGTGCTTGGCTTGCATATTACGGTCAGTGGAAGCGCTGTTTGAATCGGTCATTGACAAAATAAATTACGCCGATAGCCACGAACGAAAACATCAACAACAGCGCAGACATCGTTGCCGCCTGTCGATCGTCGAACGCCTGCACCCGATCGTAAATGGCAATGGCGATGGTCTTTGTTTCTCCGGGGATGTTGCCGCCAACCATGAGCACGACACCGAACTCGCCAAGTGTGTGTGCAAATGTGAGCACAGCCGCGGTCAGAATTCCAGTCCACGCCAACGGGAACTCGATCCGTAGAAATGTCTGCCATCGTGACAGGCCGCTGCACCAGGCAGCCTCGCGTAGTTCTCCAGGCATAGCTTCGAACGCCCGCTGCATGGGTTGTATTGCGAACGGAATATTGATCACCAGCGAGGCCAGCAGTAACCCTTCAAAACTGAAGGCGAGGGACTGGTTGAACAGGGATTGATAGGCTCCACCCAATAGCGAGTTCTTGGAGAAAACCGTCAGCATATAATAACCGAGCACCGTCGGCGGCAGTACCAGGGGCAGGGCGACCAGGGCCTCTATGAAACCCTTGGCCGCAAAACGCCGCCACGCGATCACCCGGGCGACGACTACCGCGATCGGGATCAGAACGATTGTCGTCCACGCGGCGAGTTGCAGAGATAAGGAGAAGGCCAACCAGTCCATGGCCGGCTATTGTGAGGGGGTTGGTGTTGAAAAACCAAATTTTCTGAAAATCTGTTGCGCACCTGATTGTTTGAGATAATCGTAAAAAGCCCGGGCAACTTTTCCGGCCGGGCTGAGCAGGACCATATAGTGGTGCAGGGGCTGATGCCAGGATTCCGGCAGTAAAATATAGGTCCCCTGGCCGGAACTGGCGAGATCCTGTGCGATGGAGAGGGAGACGATCCCCGCATCGGCACCGGATGTGGTGAATTGTGCGGCTTGAGCAACGTTTTCGCCAAACAATAATTTCCCCTGTATTGTCTGCCACAGGCCGAGAAACTGAAGGGCATCTCTGGCGGCGCGGCCGTAGGGCGCATGTTCAGGATTGGCAATAGCCAACCGTTGCAGGCGACCGTCTTCCAGCGCGGATGGCAACTCGGCCAGGGCCGGATTGCCCGGTAACGGCGAATTGTCGGGCACAAATAATACCAGTCGCCCAGTCGCGTAAATTTCGCTGCTTGTGGCAGCCAACCCGTTGTCGATTAAAATATCCACATAACTTTTGTCCGCCGATAAAAACAGTTCGAATGGCGCGCCCTGTACGATCTGCCGTGTGAGACTGCCGGATGCCCCAAAACTGACGCGCACCTGTTGGCCGGTATGGAGGGCGAAGCCCTGGCTGATTGGTCCGATTACGCCATTCAGGCTCGATGCGACCGCTATCAAGGGTTTGTCGGCGGCGAACACCGGTATGGCAAATACCACCCACATCGGTAATATGAGGGCCAGCCAAAAGCGAGCCGGCTTACTGGGGTCAGACCTTGCGTTTTGCATCCAAGCGAACCGATGTCTGATCCCAAATCGATTTGTGGATGCAAAATGCAAGGTCTGACCCCAACACCAACAATTACGATGGTTTTTGCTCTTGACGGATCCGGGGCAGCAGAGTGACCAGGTTGCACGGACGGGTGCGCACGTCCAGTTGCTTCAAAATTATGCTGTCCATAGCCAGGCGGCAGGCGCCCGGCGAGCCCGGTAAAATAAACACGATAGTACCGTTGGCAATGCCGGCGTCGGCACGCGATTCGATGGTGGATGAGCCGATCTCGTCGTACGACAGCGTGCGAAATAATTCGCCGAAACCGGGGATCGATTTGTCGAACAACCTTGCGGTTGCCTCCGGTGTGACATCCCGTTGAGTCAAACCGGTACCCCCGGTGGAAACGATGACATCGATGTCCGCATCGTCCACCAGTTCACGGAACCGGACATAGAGTGCCTCTACATCCTCACGCTGAATGCCCCGTTTCACTATGCGGTGACCGGCTTTTTCGAAGCGTTCGACAATTAGGTCTCCCGAACCGTCATTTTCTTCGGTGCGCGTATCGGAAACCGTCAGCACCGCCGCGTTCAGGGACAGAAACTGCTTTTCTTGTTTAGACATTGATATCAATACCATCTCTTCTGAGGTGCGGGATTTTAACTGAACCCGGTATGTACATAAATACGCCGGTGCCTTTCTATGGAACTGCTTTATACTAAGGGCCTGCGCCGGAATAACATTTTACCCAACCCTGTATCTATGACATATTGATCACTGTGGCCAACAAAAGACGGATAAACTCGCGCAGATGAAAGTGAGGGAACCATACACGGAAAAGTTCGAAAAGATCCAGGCCCAGACTCTTTTTCAAAATCTGGACAGGAGCGAGCAGGATATTGTTCGTACGATTGCGTACGACAACCGCTTCACCCTGCGGGAGTTGGCCGGCTTCGTCGAGTCCAGTATCGATCTGAATCTGTGGAATGAGAAATCCCTATGCGCCAACTGGATTCAGTGGAGAAAAGAAAGCGGTTTGCGTGGCAGGGAATTCAAGAAGTGGGCCTTTGACCGGCAGCAAAAGCTGCTGAAAAAACTGGCTGAAGAAGAAACCAGGTACGACCCGGGAGAAAATACCGGCCCGCCACAACGGGCAAAGATCGCCAAAATCCACACTGGCGTTCAAAAAGGAAGTGTTTTCGGGATGTGTCCGGTGCAGTCGGATAAGACGCTCTGTTGCAATCTGCGTACCATCGATGCCGTGAAAAACTGCGGCTTCGGCTGCAGTTACTGCAGCATTCAGACGATGCACGCAGGCGACAACATTCAGTTCGATGAAGATTTTGCGGCCAAACTCGAAAGCATCGAGCTCGATCCGGAAAAGGGGTACCACATCGGCACGGGGCAGTCCTCCGATGCCCTGATGTGGGGGAACAAGAACGGTATCCTGGACGACATGTTCCGGTTCGCAAGGAAGTGGCCCAATGTCGTTCTCGAATTCAAAACCAAGTCACGAAATATCGATCACTTTCTACGATCGGATGTGCCGGCCAACGTTATTTGTTCCTGGTCCCTGAATCCAGAGGTCGTCGTGCAAAATGAGGAGCATTTTACGGCGAGCCTCCGGCAAAGACTGAAGGCCGCGCGGCGAGTCTCGAACAAGGGCATCACGGTAGCTTTCCACCTGCATCCCATGGTGTACCACGAGGGTTGGCAGGATGGTTATTCGTCACTGATCGAGGACGTAACTGAAAACTTCAGTCACGATGAAGTGGCCTTCGTTTCATTTGGGGCGCTGACGTTTCCGAAACCCATCGTTCGCAAAATCCGGTCAAGCGGCATAAAGACCAGGATCCACCAGATCTCGATGTCGCCGAACCCGGAAGGGAAGATGACCTACCCGGACCACCTCAAGGAAAAATTGTTTGGCCATGCTTACCAGGCCTTTTCGATCTGGCACGGCAAGGTGTTTTTCTATCTGTGCATGGAGGAATCAAAATTCTGGGAAACAACTTTCGGCGAACGGTTCCCCGACAACGCGGCATTCGAACGGGCATTGCTGGAAAGCGCCCGTGCCAAGCTTGCAGGCTAACCCCTCAATCGTCGAGATCGAAGCCCAGTTGCTCCGGGGCCCGTGATTCTGGTTTCTTTTCCTGCTTTCTCGCTTGCGCCTTGGGCGCGAACGTAGGCGCCACCGGCCCGGGATCTTGGTCTGCGACAACCTCCTCTCCGGTAAAGTCATAAAATGGGTCCCGGATCCCCCGGCCATCGTTCAGATTCCTGAGCATGGCGCGCAGCGACTCGATACCGCGCTGCCTGTCGGCGTTCAGGTCCCAGACCTTACCGGCCCAACGCAGCGGATCGTGCAACTCCCCGGCCAGCCGTTCCGGTGAAAGCAGTTCGTAGATTCGTCGCCAGTCGCCCTCGACGCGCAGGGCCAAATTCGGGTTGATGAGGTACTGCCCGCGGGACACACGCAAAAAGAGCTTGCGGTTGTAAGGGCCTTCTCGTGAGATCTCGTTTTTCGACAGGATCGAGGAGATGTATGCGCGCTTCTTGCGCCGCGCTGGAACGACGGATTCAGGGAAGTGGTCGAGAACCTCCGCGAAATCCACGGCCGACAGCAGACGCCGGCGCGATGCCCAGTTTTCCCCCAGCCGCTGGTAGAACAATACCATCGCGATGCACAGCATCAGGTACTCCATCAGTCGCCGGTCCAGCTTTACCAGACGCTCATCTATCTGTACGTCCAGGCTGGCCGGAGCCAGTCGATCGAACACCGCGGGCAATTTGGAACGAGCAAATCGTTTGTCGGCACAGGCTCGCTCCAGGCCAATTTGAAAGGCGTTGAGTCCATTGCCGTCGACCAGACCGGTATCCGCATCCCGATCCAACAGCGCCTCCGCGAGTTCGGCGTTGCCCATACGACTCGCAATCATCAACGGGGTCTGGTTGAAAACATTGCGGAAGTCGACGCCGTACTTGTCGATCTCGCGCAGTACACCCCCCGGGTTCTTGAGTCCGTAGAGCAGAAAGTGCTTCCTCTCCAGCAACGACATGGCTTTGTCCGGTTGCTTCGCGGCCTTGAGACCGCTCTGGACCAGGGCATTCAGGCGGTGCTGGTCGCGATAGACCAGGGCGTACTCCATCAGCGCAATACTCGCTTTCTTTTCGTGATGCTCCAGCGCCCTTGCTTCCAGCTCCGCCAAGGCATCGCCGCGCAGCACCGTCCAGGGCACCTCGCGCTGCTTCAGGATCTGTGCGCGGATCTCCGCTGCCTGCTCGTCCTTGCCCTGGAGTTCCAGGCGATGGGCCTCGTGGCGCCATTCATCGAGGCTGGAGCGCTGTTCCTCGATGTCGCCTACGTCCTCGTGCACATCGGTGAGCCCAAGCAGCGCAAGCAAGTGCTGCCTGGGGCGCGGTTCGATCAGGTAGAGGTTCTTCACCGCCCGTGTTACGGCTACATACAGGGCGTTGATGTAGAACTTATAGATCTCGAGCGATTTATCACCCTTGTCGCGACCGCGTGCATAACGCAGTTCGCCTTTCAGGTCATCTTCATTCAGATCCCCGGCAATGTCACGAAAGCGTTTCTCCTCGCCCGAGACGAAGCCATAAAGCAATACATTTTCATACTCCAATCCCTTGGCCTCGTGGATCGAGAA
>CAXMTM010000092.1:0-4304 GCA_964196385.1 Arenicellales bacterium | reverse complement strand
GGGCTGACTTTCCAGTGTAATGGAACCGTCATACTTTTTAACGATCTGCTGCACGATATACAATCCCATGCCCTCACCCTGGTCCGGATCCTTGGTGGTAAAAAAAGGATCGTATATCTTACTGAGGTGTTCGGCGGGGATGCCCGTTCCGGTATCCTCTATCCGCACCCACACCCTGTCGTCCTGCCATCCGGAGCTGATATCCACCCGCCCCGCGTCCTCGATCGCCTGTATCCCGTTACGGATCACGTTGAAGAATATCTGCAGGACCTCCTCTGATTTCGCGGAAATCGCCGGTACCGGAACCAGGGCTGACCTGATATCGATGCGATCGTCGAGCAGGGAGCGCCGCGCCATGGATACCGCCTCGTTCACTTTGTCATTTACATCGACCTGCTCCAGATCGTGCCGGCTTGCCGGTCGTACATATCCAGAGAGATTCTTTACGATTTCCGAGATATGTTTGGAGTACTTGATGATGTCCTGCCCATATTGATTGCAGGCGGAGATGTCCTTTTCATCCCGTATGGCCTCGGCCATGCCGAGAATGGCATACAGCGGGTTGTTGATTTCATGGCCTATGCCGCTCGCCATGGTACCGATGGCAGACACTTTCTCGGTTTGAATGAGCTTTTGCATGACGCGATCCTTTTCACTCTGGGCCTGCTTCAATTCAAGGGTCCTCTCGTCGACTTTTTCTTCCAGATTACCGATCAATTGGCGCAATTGAATTCTCATGTCGTCGAACCGGCCCGCAAGCTCTTCAATTTCATCGCCGGTCCGGATCTCCAGCTTCTGGTTCAGGTCCCCGCCGGCAATACGCGTCACCTCCCGGCTGAGGCGGCGAATGGGGTTCAATATGCGCCGGCTCGCGTAAAAACCCAGGATACCGAGCAGCCCTATGGCCAAAACGCCGGCCAGGGCTATACCGATCAGCAAGCTTCTGGCGGGCGCAAAAATTTCCTGGGAATCCTGCCACACAAACATATGCCACGACACGCCGCCGTGGAGCATTTCGTTGACGCCGCGCAGTGGTGCGTGGCCGATGATGGAGAAATTACGACCGCCGTGGCCGTCGTTTTCGGCGGTAATCCACCCGGCATCCCGCCGGGCAACCCGCCGGATCAACTGGCCATCATCGATACGGCTGCCGGTTACGAGAAGCGGGCAACTAACGATCGCCCCGGAATTGTCGACCAGCATGACATGCCCGGTGTCGCCGAATCGGGTCGGGTAGATCAGCGGGTCGAACAGTGTCTTGACGATATGGTCGCGGCGGAGCCAGCCGAGCAGGGTATTTGCATCCACAATCGGGGTCGAAACTCGAATCAGGTAACGCTGATTATTACCGCTCAATTTCAACCCGGAAATCGTTGCAGTAGCGGTAGTCGTACCGTTTGTGCCGGTTGGAATCGGGTTGGGGCCTGATACGGTTGTGATCCATGAGGCGTTGACAGTTCCGGTGTTTTCGGCCGCATGGGGCCAGTTGAATTCAACCGCTGCGGGCACGCTCTCCTCTACCCTGCGGTCAGTCGATAAAAACACTTGCACCGCGGAATCCGCCAGCGCCTGCTGGACCAGCAACCGGTCCGCCACGATAACCCGCCGAATTTCCGCATCCACTTTAGAGGCGCTCTCTTCGGCCAGCGCCCGGAAACTGGTGCCGATGACCTCCTGCAGTTCCGTGTTTCCCCTGACATAAGCGACGGACAGCCCGATTACGATGGGAACCGTGCCTGTAACCAATATGGCAAGGACCAGCTTACCCCAAAGGCCAAAGCGGCGTATTTCCGCGGCCATCAGTGTTCAGTTCCATGGTGAGGACAAGCCATACGACAGGATCCCTGGTTCCACCCGGCATTTGCTTCAGTGGTCGACACACTGTTGTTTCGCATCTTTCAAAAAACGCCTTGTGGATCCAAATCTTTGCGCGATCACCTCGCCACCCCGGGAGACGCGGGCTACAATTTTGCTGACCTAAGTACAGCATACCCGGTCTATCCACTGAATCCAATTATCAGCGCGATCATATCGCCGCCCGGTGAGAAACGGGGGCGAGATATCCAAACCACTCTCTAAACAAGCACACATGACGAGGCAACCGAGGGTGAAATTTTGGCCATACTCACACGTACCTCTCCTTCATGTTGCAACTGATTCATGCGGGCATTCCGCGTATATTTTCGGACCCGCTTGTCGGATCCCACGGCCAAACCGTGAGATCACCGGTATGCGATCGACTACGCACCGCAAAGGCGTTTTTTTCTATACACTTGGTGCTCATGGAGCTATGGATTCCACTAACGATTGGTGCGGCGTTTTTCCAAAATATCCGTTCGGCCATGCAAAAGCACCTCAAGGGCAAATTGTCGACACTGGGGGCCGCCTATGTACGTTTTTTTTATGCCTGGCCCATTGCGTTGCTCTACTTTGTCAGCGTCGTCTATTTCGAAGGACGACCTCTACCTGATTTCAATGCGAGGTTTCTCTTTTACGCGCTGTGCGGAGGCATTTGTCAGATTATGTTCACCGTTTTCCTGTTGTGGCTGTTTTCATTTCACAACTTCGCAGTGGGTACCACGTTTTCCAAACTGGAAACCGTTATGGTGGCGATTTTCGGTCTGTTGCTTCTCGGGGATAAATTAACCCCGGCGATTATGATTGCGATTACGATGAGTACGGTGGGTTTGGTGGTGTTGAGCGCCGGTCAGGCAAAACTCAGGATCGGCAATCTGGTGAGTGGACTGTGGCGCCTGCCAACCTTGATCGGACTCGCCTGCGCCGCCTGGCTGGGCATGAGTGTCGTCCTGTTCCGCGCGGCTTCGCTCTCGCTCGGGCAGGAAAGTTTCCTGGTGGCGGCGTCGTTCACGCTGTTGGTCGTGCTAATCCTGCAAATCGCAATCATGGGGGTTCTGATCAGTCTGCGCGAACCCGGACAGTTAACCAGAATTATGCTCAACTGGCGTCCGGCACTGCTGGTTGGCATCAGCGGTGGATTGGCTTCCATTGGCTGGTTCAGTGCTTTTACCTTGCAAAATGCAACCTACGTACGGGCCCTCGGACAGATTGAGCTGATCTTCACCTTCGCCGTAAGCCTGTTGGTATTTCGCGAAAAAGTCACCACGCTGGAAAGCACCGGCATCGTCCTGATTACGGCTTCAATTGCCCTTATCCTGCTGGCCGTTTAGCAACCGCTGTCTGCCATCCACACACTGGGCGCTGCCACCCTTGATTGCTGAACCAGTAAGCAGACCTTCTCCCCTGGATGGGTTAACATTGCGGCATCGTCCGCATGATGCGGCCGTTGTTGCCAATCCTGTGCCCGTCTACTCATGCTGATCCTTGTCTACCGCGGTCTCGACACCGCGGCTATCCCCGGCTACGAGAAGCTAGCCGCTTATCTCGCCGCCGATGACTTTCGATCCGCCGACGTCAGGAAGGTCGGCGACAACCTCTACCGGGCACGGCTGGACCGTAGCAACCGGCTGCTGTTCTCGCTTTATCGCCACCAGGGCCAACGGTGTGCGTTGATGCTGGAGTACATCCACCAGCATGCCTACGAGAAATCGAGGTTCCTCACTGGTGGCGCGCGCATCGAGGAGAAACGGATCCCCTCGGTGGACGCCGGAGTGGCCGCCAATGCCCCGGAGCTTCCGTATCTGAACCCGAAGCTGCCCCGTTTCCATTTGCTGGACAAGGTATTGTCCTTTGATGAAGACCAGGAGACGGTCTATAGTCAGCCTCCGCCGCTGGTGATAATCGGCTCCGCCGGCAGCGGCAAGACCGCACTGACGCTGGAGAAAATGAAGGATGCGAGTGGTGACATCCTTTATGTCACGCGCTCGCCCTTCCTGGTCCAGAACGCGCGTGACCTCTACTATACCAACGGTTATCGCAACGACGAGCAGAATGTCGATTTCCTGTCCTTCCGGGAATACCTGGAGAGCATCCACGTCCCGGACGGGAAGGAGATTACCCCCCGGGCCTTCTCGGACTGGGTTGCCCGGCAGCGGCTGCCGAGAGAACTGAAGGATAGCCACCGTCTGTTCGAGGAGTTTCACGGGGCGATCACCGGTACCGAGGCTGAAAGTGCTTACCTTGACCGCGCCGCCTACCTTGCCCTGGGCGTGAGGCAGTCGATTTACGGGCCGGAGACCCGCGGTGCCGCCTACGACCTGTTCGAGAAGTATCTGCGCTTCCTTGACGAACAAGCCTGGTTCGATCCCAACATCGTCAGCCACGCCTGGCTGCAGCGTGTTGAGCCCCGCTACGATTTCGTCGTAGTCGACGAGGTCCAGGACCTG
>CAXMTM010000091.1:0-15085 GCA_964196385.1 Arenicellales bacterium | reverse complement strand
TGGCCGCAATCCGGGATGATCCTTAGCTGTGATCGTGGCCAGGCTTTTTGTAATTGAAAGGCGTTTTCGATGGGGCAGACCACGTCATATCTTCCATGCACGATAATGCCGGGAATGTCTGCCAGACGATAGGCGTCGCGCAGGATCTGATTAAAACTGAGGAAACTGTTATTGATGAAATAATGCGCTTCTATACGAGCCAGGCTGAGGGCAACATGGGGATTCGAGAAGTGCCGATATATTTCCTTGTCGCTCAGCAGTGTAGAGCAGCGCCCCTCCCACAGTGACCAGGCTTTGGCGGCTGACATACGCGCAATCTCGTCTTCTCCGGTCAGACGCCGGAAATAGGCGTCGACCAGATCTCCGCACTCACTATCGGGAATTTGTGCCAGAAAATCCTGCCAGTAATCCGGAAACAACCTGCTCGCGCCTTCCTGGTAGAACCATTGGATCTCATGGGGACGGCACAGAAAAATGCCGCGCAAGATCATGGCCAGTACCCTCGCCGGGTGGCTTTGTGCATACACCAGGGCCAGGGTGGATCCCCAGGACCCGCCAAAAACAACCCAGCTATCAATTTGCAGACGGTTGCGGATCAATTCCATATCGGCAACTAGGTCGGCGGTGGTGTTGTTGACGAGACTGGCATGGGGGCGGGAGCGCCCTGCGCCCCGCTGGTCGAACAAGACGATTCTATAGATTTCAGGATTGAAAAAGCGGCGGCAGCCGGGCTCAAAGCCGGCGCCCGGTCCACCGTGCAGGAATATTACGGGCAGCCCCTCCGGGTTTCCACATTCCTCGACATACAATTCGTGCTGCGAGTCGACGGAAAGATAAAAACTCTCGTTTGGTTTTATTTCGGGAAACAGAGTTTGCACCTACTCAAAATCCTCCAGCGGGGGATCACCGTCGAAGATCAGATTGATTCGCCGCTGCTTATAGGTTTCGCGCAGGAAGGCATAGGGGTCCAGTTGCAAATCGAGCAATTTTGAACCGGTGAGCAACTGGGCCCTGGAATCGACGGCGTTGACACCGATCAGCGCCAGGTTCACGGTAGCATCGGGATTGTAAAGACGCGGGTCAGTTACGAAATAATATGGTATCAGCCCTAAACCATCCCTGAAGTTGGTGGGGCCAATGAAGGGTAACATGAAATAAGGCCCGGGTTTGAAGCCCCACACCGCAAAAGTCTGGCCGAAATCTTCCTGGTGGCGTTCTATGCCCATCCCCGTTGCCACGTCGAAGATTCCGAGGAGACCGAAACTGGTATTGAAAACCAGGCGGGCGAGATCAGTGACGGCATGCTCAACTTTCCCCTGCAGGATGTCGTTGATGATGGTGGTGGGCTCCAGCAGGTTGCGAAAGAAATTGCCCACGCTCCTGCGTACGGGCGAGGGAATGACCTTGCGATATCCTTTGGCAACGGGTTTGAGCAAGACCTTGTCAAAACCGTCGTTGAACCTGTAGATCGCCCGGTTGTATTTCTCAAACGGGTCCGAGTATTCGTCCAGGCTTCCCGTTGTTGCACAGCCTGGTAACAGGAGCAAGAACACAAGCAAAAGAACCAGGTTGCGCCAGACTAGCCAGTTACCGGTCATGCCATTTTTTCCGTTGTAATCGGGGCTATTCCGTAGGCCAGCCAAGAGCCACGGCAAAGAATATTTCATCATATTTTTCAATAGGGTATACTGTTTTCCAGTAACTGCTCAAGGGTGGTGCAACCGGGCAGAAGCAAATCCCCATACCATCCCCACAACAAGACCGGCGGTGTGAGACATATTGGCGATGTTCCCCACCACACCCAGCCAGCATATTACAAACCACACCAACATCATAATAACCACAGGTTGGTGCAATACCATACCAAAACGGGGATTGAATCTTCCCTGAATCCAGAAATATCCCAGCAGTGCGTATACCACACCGGACATACCCCCAAAAAGGCTTTGTGGATCAAAGTAGTACTGCGCCAGATTTGACAGCGCCCCAATCACCACCACCAGAATCAACAGTTCAACTGAGCCCATGCGTCTTTCCAACGGGGCGCCAAGTTGCCACATCCAAAGCATGTTAAAGCCGATGTGGGCCAGTCCGAAATGGAGGAAGATCGGGGACAGAAAACGCCAGAAGTCGCCGCTCAAAGCCGCTTGAATACCCGTATCGGGGAAGACATCGGTGAACAGCAGAGGTTTGATTGCGTAAATTACAGAGAGGTTCGAGCCCGAATCGGCGACGAAGAAGGGCCACATCAAACCCGACCATAGAGCAACCCCCACACTCACCGCTATAATCGCGGTAGTCAGCGGTGGCAGCCTGGCTATTACTTGTTTGTTGGCGAACACAGATATGCAACGAAATGTCAGGCCGAATAGTACAGCACCATAGGCATAGCAGGAACGGGTGTCACTAAAATCCGGGACCCGATCAGACTTTTGAGGTTACACTGACGAACAACTATAAGAAGGTTTTGTTGCCCCGCTCATGATACCCGGAAGAACCCGCTAGTGTTATCGCAAACAGCCATATTCACAAAACTGGTGCGTGATTATATGGGCCCCCCGCCGGTACTGGTGGCTGCTGCTGAAGAGTGTGAGTCGGTAGTGCAAAAAGTCTGTTCCGCCCAGGCCAGCAGTGCGCTGGTTGTAGACGATCAGCAACGGCCCCTGGGCATTGTCACGGAGCAGGATATTTGCCGGAAAATCGCATTCCAGTGCGGGCCGGGTTCCCCTGTAGCGGAGGTGATGACGACCCCTGTCAAGACGGTTCGGGATGACAGCTATCTGTACCACGCCATCGCCCGGATGCAACGAAGCAATCTTCGCCACATGCCTGTAGTTGACAGCGAGAAGAGGATCGTAGGGGCGTTACAGTTGCATGAAGTACTGACGGTAGCTGCGACACAATTGGTCGAGCAGATAGATCAGCTTACCCACTCAGAGACCGTCGAAGGCATGAAAAAGACCAAGCAGGCACAGGTCGACGTGGCGCTGCAACTGCAAGGCGATTCCGTCCCCTCCCCGGAGATACAAGCACTGCTCACCAGCATCAACAACGATCTATACCGGCGCATTACCGGGCTTTGTGTGGCGCAGTTGATAATCGAGGGCTGGGGTCCGCCGCCGGTTGAATTCGACGTCATCGTGATGGGGTCCGGAGGGCGGGGCGAGAGCTTTCTTTACCCCGACCAGGACAATGGTTTCATCCTGGAAGATTACCCGGATCATCGCCACGGCGAAGTGGATCGCTGGTTCATCGAACTGGCGACACGAATGACCGATGCACTCAACGAAACAGGTTTCACGTACTGCAAAGGCAACGTGATGGCAACCAATCCGTTGTGGAGAAAATCCATCAGCCAGTGGCGCCAGCAAATCAGTTCGTGGATCGGGAAAGGCAGCGGTATGGTGTTGAGGCTGGCGGACATTTTTTTTGATTTTACGGCCGTGTACGGTCAGGGGAACCTCACCCGGCAGCTGCGACAGCACGTTACGCGGGTGAGCCGGGAGCCATTTTTTCTGCGTGAAATGTTCAAATTCGATCTGGAGCATGAAGTTGCGCTGGGACCGTTCAACCGCTTGCTCAGAGATAAGCTGGATGGTCCGCAAAAGGGAAAAATCAACCTGAAGCTGACCGGAACACTGCCCCTGGTTGGTGCCATTCGCATCAGCGCGCTGTCAATGGGGGTAGCCGGGACTTCCACGTTGGATCGCATCGACGGCTTGTTCGAGAAAGGCCAGCTGACGGCGGATGAACAGGACTATTTGACCGGGGCGTTTCGGCACATTACCAGACTGCTGCTGAGGCAACAATTGCGAGACTACAAGAAGGGGGAAAAAGCAAAAAAAGCAAAAAAGGTGGGCAATCACGTTGCCGTGGCTGATTTGTCCAAACGGGAGAAAGACATGTTGGTCGATGCGTTCAAGGCCATAAAAAAGTATCGCAAGCACCTCAAGCTGGAACTGACCGGAGACATTTTCTAGAGGAACTCTGCGGCTAAAACCGCTCTTGCATTTTTCTGATTTCGAACACCTGGTTTGAGGTGTCCATGGCTTGTCGCAGGGTCTTGATGCCATGGCTCGGCAGGGTATCCAGCATACGCAAAAAAATCTCCGCGGTGGCCAATGCATCACCCAGTGCCGTGTGGCGCGCTTCGGGAGGGATTTCTATGCCAAACCGGGTTGCGATCGCGTCCAGGGTGTGGGCACTGTGGTTGGGTTGCAGGACAAATGACAGCAACAGCGTATCCAGAACGGGATGATTAAATACGATGCCGCTTCGCTCTTCCTTGAGCGTCAGGAATTTCATATCGAAAGCCGCGTTATGTGCCACCAGGATGGCGCCTGCAATGAATGCGTAAAAGCGCTGCAGCACCTCTTCGATGGCGGGCGAATTCTTCACCATATCATCGGTAATGCCGTGGAACCTGATTGACGAAGACGGAATAGTGCAACCGGGATTCACCAGTTCGTCGAACCGGGCACCTTCCAGGATATGCCCGTCTACAATACGTACCCCCGATATCTGTACGATTTCATCGCCCCTGGAAGGCCAAAGCCCGGTGGTTTCCGTATCGAACACGACGTAGCTCAATGTGTTGAGCGGAGTATCGAGCTGCGCCACGGAGGGATTGCGCTCAAACAAGGAGAAATCATAGAACTCCGGCCGGTCGCTGAGGACACTCAGACTGCTCTGGTAATTGCAGGGACCCGGCGAGATGTTGCCGGACAATGACAACACATACCCGTTGCATTTGGAATCGGACTCGATGATGAGGTTCATGCGAACCTTTATCTGGTCATCGGCGACCAGGCATTCGAACTCGGCCACCTCGCGCTCTGCTTCGACCTGGTATCGTTGCAGCAACCGATCGAAAGTGCTCGCTATCGGTTCTTCATTGAAATATTCCCGCGTTTCGTGGTGCAAGCTCAATGTCCCCACCGCCTGCAGGAGCATGCTGGCAGCCTGATTGAACAGGATGATCCTGTGCTCCGGGGAGCACACAATAATGCCCTCGCTCAAATCATGGAGTATAGCTTCCAGTCTGGTTTTGCGCTGGTCAATCTGTGCCGTGGCGGCGTCAATGGCGCGGGCTGTCTGGTCCCTTTCGCGCAGCAGGGCGTGGGCGAGGTTCTCGGCGGTTTCCGGGAGTGTGCCCAGATAGTGGTGGTCGGGCAAAGGCAACTGGTGATCGGCGTCGGTATAGGTGAGGACTTTGAGCTGGTCCTCCATCATACGCAGAGGGCGGAACAAGCGCATGTGCAGCAGTGCATAGGCGGCCCACAATGCGCCCCCAAGGAGCAGTGTTTCAATAACGAGCACCACCAGCAGCAAGGCCGCAGCAGGTTGGTGGTAC
Source organism: Arenicellales bacterium (assembly GCA_964196385.1). GTDB lineage: Bacteria > Pseudomonadota > Gammaproteobacteria > Arenicellales > JAANXG01 > JAHEKE01. The sequence goes on along the minus strand of CAXMTM010000091.1, from coordinate 9,732 downwards.
AAGAGCAGCCACAGGTTGAATATCAGTAGGGCAAACAGCAGGACCGTAATCGCGACGGCAGGCAGTATAGAGTGACGGCTGTTCATGGGCATATGTTAACCCCTGTGTTCCCTTTGGTCCCTCAAAACCAATGCAGTGGTTCGTCCTCCATTTCCGCGGCTTGTTCGCGTAGCGCCAGGATATGCTCTTCCCAGCACTTTTGGGTGTTGAACCACGAAAACGTTCTTGGGAAGGCCGGGTCCTCCCAGCGCCGCGCGATCCAGGCGTAGTAGTACATCATACGCAAGCTCCTGAGTGCTTCCAGCAGGTGGAGCTCCCGGGCATTGAAGGCACAGAATTCGGTGTACCCGGCCATCACTTTGTTCAGTGCGGCGGTCTGGTCGCCGCGATCGCCACTCAGAAACATCCAGATGTCCTGGGCGGCTGGTGCGTTACGCGCATCATCCAGATCGACGATATTCGGGCCGTCGTCGGCCCACGATATATTGCCTGAATGGCAGTCGCCATGAACCCTGATATGGTCCACCGGGCCGGCGCGATCATAGCAATGCCCGATGCGCAGCAATACATCTTCGGCCAGGGAACGGTAGGCCAGCTCCAGTTCCGCGGGGATAAAACCCTGTTCGAGGAGAAACTGGTAGGACGCCGTTCCGAAGGACGCCACATCCAGAGTCGGCCTGTGTACGAAAGGCCGGGTCCGTCCAATCAGGTGTATGCGGCCGATGAGGCGGCCCATCTGTTCGAGGTGGGCCGGATTGTCCAGTTCGAGAGGGCGCCCCCCACGGCGCGGGAACAGCGAGAAGCGGAAAGGCCCGTGCCTGAAAAGGCTTGTCCCCTGCTCATCCCTGACCGGCGGAACCACCGGTATCTCGGCGTCTGCCAGTTCGTGCGCAAACTCGTGTTCCTCCAGAATTACTGCATCCGACCACCTTTGGGGGCGATAAAATTTGGCAATGACGGGTTCGTGGTCGATGATACCCACCAGATAAACGCGATTCTCGAAGCTGTTCAGAGCCATCAGACGGCCGTCACAGCTATGGCCCAGGGTTTCTACGGCATCGAGAATTTTTTCGGGCCCAAGTGTTTGGTAGGCGAGGGTTTCGTTATTATCCTTGTCCATCGACACAGTACAGTACCAGAAAACATGGTGACACGAATACCGGAGCTATCCAAAGCAGGTGGCGAGACCATGGGTCTTGTCGTTGTTCTTGTGGGGATGAACGTACTGTGGCGCACGGTTCGCTACGCCCTCGGCTTCCCGCTGTTTGGCGACGAGGCCTTCGTCGCCAACAGTATTCTGGTGATGGGTTGGCAGGGGCTCAGCGGAGGGCTCGAGCACTACCAGATCGTTCCCTTGTTCTATTTGTGGGGCACGTTACTGGTCAGCAAAATTGCCGGTTCTTCTGAATGGGCGCTGCGATTATTGTCCTATGGCGCTGGTGTCGCGGCCGTCCTGCTATTCCTGAAACTAGCGTTCCAGATACTGCCCAGGAAAACGGCGTTGATTTCGCTGGCCATTTTTTGCGCCTCTTATTATCCCGTTCGGCACGCTGCGGAAGTCAAACCTTACAGCTTCGACCTGCTGGTGAGCCTGATTATTACGCTGGCCGTACTCGGTTTTATCAAGTCCCCGTCGCCCAGGGCACTCGCCTGGTGGGCCATTGCCTGTAGTCTGGGTGTCTGGGCCAGTTATCCATCGATATTTGTTGCAGGCGGAGCCTGTCTGGTTTTAGGGGTATACGGTCTGGTTAAAGAGCCGCGTTACTTGCGCCCTGTGTCACTGGTGGGTCTGCTTATGCTGGTCAGTTTCGGGCTGATGTACGCCTCGGTAGGCAGCGCGCAGAGGGCTGCCGGGGTGGAAGTTCTGATCAACCTCGACCTGTGGTCATCGACGTTTCCGCCCTGGTCGGAGCCGTCGCGATTTGGAGACTGGTTCGTTCACACTCATCTGGGAAAAATGTTTGCCTACCCCAACGGCGGCAACAACGGGGGCAGTACCCTGACATTCGCGCTGTTTTGCCTCGGCGTCTGGGCGTTGTGGCGGCACGACCGGTTAAAAACCCTCCTCCTGCTTAGCCCGTTTTCATTGATGTTTGTCGCCGCCAGTGTGGAAGCCTATCCATACGGTGGCAGCGCCCGCGTGGCACAGCACGTTGCGCCCGCGATATGCTTGCTTGCCGGGGCCGGCCTGGCCAGACTGATGCGCATCGCACCGGGTGCGTCGCTGGAGAAAAGAGTACTGGCGGTGGTGGGATTTTGTGTGGTTTTGATCCTGGGTGGCATAGCCCGCGATGTGAGAAAGCCCTACAAGGAGTTGGCTGATAAGGTGAATCGGCAGGTCGTGGCCGAACTGGCCGCGCAAGCGGTAGCCGACGAGCAGTGGATCGTATTCGGCGCTTTTGGAAAAAACCAACAGGGTGTCCCGGACTTGTATGACTGGGCCGGGTCCGCTGCCCGTCTGCGGTACTATTTGCTGCGTGATGCGGGTCGCAGGCTGCACTGGGGGCCCGGGGATGCCGAAATGGAGAAGATAGCCGGCAAACCGGCTCGGCTACTGGTTTATCGCCACCCTTACGTGCCATTCCCCAGGACGAAATATGAAGAGTTTTTACAACGGGTGCAAACAAAATTTAATCTGGGGGGAAGCAGGGAATACCCGTTTCAGGAGGGCGCCGAGAGCCTGATCGTCTATGATCTGGAAACTATACGGAAGAAATAACCCGCAACTCTACCCGGCCACTCAAACAACATGATGCATTCTGCGCCCCGACACACTGCCCGCTCCCGGATCATTTATGTCCCGGGGAAAAACGTGAAGCCGGAACGGGCGATCCACCGCCGGCACCTGTGGCGCTGTCTGCTGTCCGGTGTGGCCAGGGTAAGGCCCGATGTGGCCGAACAAATGCAGGGCCACCCGGACTGTTTTCAGATTGCGGCGTGGAACTATCTGTTTTACGGTGAGCACGGATCACTGAATGCAGATATTCCCTGGATAAACCGGCTCATTGAAAAGCAAGGTGCCTCGGAACAGGATGTGCAGGAGTCCAGCGCCTGGCACAAGACTGCCACGCAGTTCATGTATGCCATCGGCGACCGCTTCCACGGATTGATGGACTGGATTCCCGACCAGCGGATCAAGAACATGATTGCCGACACCGCGCCCTATTTCGAGAACCACGATAACATCGCAGATCGGATTCGCGACCCGGCCCGAAAAATGATCTGTGACGCCGCAGAAGCGGGAGAGCGCGTGTTGTTGATCGGACACAGTATGGGTTCTATTGTGGCCTACGACGCTCTGTGGCAGCTGTCCCACGTCGAAAAGTCACCATGCAAGGTGGACCTGTTTTTGACCATCGGCAGTCCGCTTGGGATGCACTACGTACAAAAGCAACTGCTGGGCGGGGCCCCGGGGAACAGGTCCTTCCCGCAGGGGATCTCACGCTGGGAGAACGTCTCCGCAAGCGGGGATCTGATCTCGGTGGACAAGACCATACGTAACGATTTCGGCGAGATGATCGAAAACGGCCTCACAGAGTCCATACACGATCATTGCGGCAGCGTGTTCAACTGGTTCCGTAACGATGACGGCCTGAACGTCCATCGGTCTTACGGTTATCTGGTCAATCCCGTGGTGGGGAAAATCATTGCCGACTGGTGGCAAGGCAAGATGAGCGGCAGGACCCCGGTTATGGTGGCGCATCGCGGTTCCCCCTCGAAGTTCCCGGAGAACACCCGCATTGGTTTTGAGAAGGCCCTCGAGGCCGGCGCCGGTTTTATAGAGCTCGATGTCCAGTTGAGCAAAGAGCGGGTGCCCGTCCTTTACCACGACTCGGATACCGAGCGAATTTCAGGGGTCGGCGGTTCACTTTTTGATCTGACCCTGTCAGAGCTCATGGAACTCGATGCGTATTTCCCTGAGCGCTTCGGCGAGACCTACCGGGGCAACCCGATCATGACGCTGAGCGATTTTTGCGACCTGATGAAGCGCTGGCCCGGGACCCGGTTTTTTGTGGAGATCAAGCGGGAAAGTATCGACCACTTCGGGCTCGAGGAAACCGTGGATAGCGTTGTCGATGTGATCGCCCCCCTCGCCGGGCGCTGCGTTGTAATATCTTTCCACGAAGGCTGCATAGAGTACGCACGTGCGCAACACGGGGTGCGCACAGGCTGGATCCTGCCTAAGTGGAACAAGACAACGCAATCACGGGCGCGGGCACTCTGTCCCGAATTCATTTTTGTCAGCAGGCGCTTGCTGCCCTCCGCAAAATGTGCCGTCTGGAGCGGACCGTGGCAGTGGGTTGTTTATGTGGTCGATGAGGTCGGCCAGGTCAACGCCTACGCGGAGCGCGGGATTTGTTATGTGGAAACAGACAGGATCGGCGAATTGCTGGCGCACCCCGATCTGAATAAACCTGCCGCTGGTTGAAAGTACGCCCAATGTCGCCTCATGACCTCAGTTTGCGCGTTATGTGCGCTCAAAAACCCTGGCCTTAGGGCTCGCGCAAGAATAACTTCACATTTTGGCATCACATCTTCACACCATCTTTGGCCGCTCCTCAATCACAAAATCCTCGACGTAGCCCTGCTACGCCTGCGGTTTCGCTCAATCGTCGTAGCCAAATCCGGCGCAAATCTGCGCGCCAAATCTGCGAACTTATTCTTGCGCGAGCCCTTAAGGGGGCAGTGACAAGCCAAACTCCTTCTACATACGATAATATATCCTTAACTATGAACCGCTCCCGGCCAACCACCAGATTATTTGGCATCGCGCTTGCCTCGCTATCGTTGGTCGCGTTGCTGGTGTCACGCGACGCGGGCGCGGATGCGGAATTTAAAAAATGGATCGTGGATTTCTATCCGCTGGCGGCACAAGCCGGAGTTTCAAAAACCACGTACGATTCCGTATTTTCCGGCATTGATTCACCGGACCCGGCGGTACTGAAGGCTGCCCGCTACCAGCCAGAGTTTGTTGCTCAAATCTGGGACTATATGGATGCCCGAATTACGGAGGGGGCGGTGCGTAAGGGTCAGGCCCTGGGCCGGGAGTACAAGAAGTGGCTGGACGTAATCGAGGCGCGTTACGGTGTTGAGCGCCACATCCTGCTGGCCATCTGGTCGATGGAGTCCTCTTACGGCGCCGCATTACAACGAGAGTCAGTATTGCTCAGTGTTGCCCGTTCTCTTGCAACCCTGGCCTATGCCGACCCCAGGCGCAGTAAATTTGCCCGTAAGCAACTGATCGCAGCCCTGCGCATTGTGCAGAATGGAGACGTCGATGCGGCGAATCTTCGCGGCTCATGGGCGGGAGCCATGGGCCACACCCAGTTTATCCCGACAAGTTATCTGACCTGGGCGGTGGATATTGACGGTGACGGCAAGCGCAATGTGTGGGCATCGCCTGCGGACGCGCTGGCGTCGGCGGCCAATCTGCTGGACGACGGCGGCTGGCAAACCGGCAAGACCTGGGGTTATGAAGTGAGGCTCCCCAGGGGCTTCGATTACACCCTGGCCAACGGAGAAGGCATGACCTTGAGGCAGTGGTCCGCCAGGGGTGTAGAGCGCGTTGCCGGCACACCATTTCCGCGTCCTGATGACAAGGCCATACTCAAGCTTCCCGGTGGCTTCAAGGGAGCGGCGTTTCTGATGCTGAAAAATTTCTATGTGCTGAAGAGCTATAACAACGCCGACAAGTATGCGCTGGCGGTGGGGCATCTGGCCGACCGGTTAAAAGGGTACGGCCCGTTGGTGCAGGCCTGGCCGCGTGGATACCGGCCACTCAAGGAGAGTGAGCGCAGGGAGGTGCAGATCAAGCTGGTGGAACTGGGTTTTTACGATGGTGAAATCGATGGCAATATCGGACCGGTGTCGCGTACCGCTATCCGGGACTACCAGCGGAAAAACGGGCTGGTCCCGGACGGTTTTGCTTCGAAAACTCTGTTGGACCAAATGCGGGTTAGATGAACACCTTTAAAATTTTCCATGCACAATGAACACTGCTGCGCTGTTAGGGGGATCTCGATCGCCGTGCGCTTTTTATATGTTTTAGTGACGCAAATGAGCAAGAATGCCGCCGATGTCGGGGTTTGACCCGGAGGCATTTGAGTTTTCCATCCGGATAACTATAGAATGCGGACAATAACATAACAATCAATGATCGGTGGTTTGGAGGTTTTTGTAATGCCCGAGAAGAACACCTGAGTCCGACAGGCGTGCTAGGAGCCTGTCCGAGAACAGAGAGCCTACTGCGGTAAAGCCCTTTTGGCCCCTTTTCCCGCTCATTATCGTCAAATATGAATAACTATTCTCCTCAAATGATCGAAAAAATGGACTCAAAATGACTTTCCCTCGCTACGGCTTCTGTTCTCGGACAGGCTCCTAGGTTGTTTCAGATTGTCAAAATAATTCTGCAGCGGCTGGCGTTGGGCGTGCTGGTTCTGTTTGCGATTTCCGTGATCATAGCCGGGGCGGTGGAACTGCTGCCGGGGGACTTGTGCCAGGAACTGCAAGGTCAGGCCGCAACGGAAGAGACCGTGTCGGCGTGCCGCAGGGAACTGGGCCTGGACAAGCCGGCTTATTATCGCTACGGCGTGTGGCTGGGCAATATGCTCCACGGCGATTTCGGAGTGTCGCTGGCCAACGGCAGGCAAATTACGGAACTGATCGGGACCAGGACCGCCAACACCCTTTTCCTGGCCCTGTACGCCGCTATCATCTCGGTCCCTCTGGCATTGACTCTGGGGATCCTGGCTGCGCTGTACCGGAACAGTTTCTATGACCGTGCGGTGAATGTCATCACCCTGTCTTCGATTTCCTTCCCCGAGTTTTTCGTAGCCTACATTCTGATTATCGTATTTTCGGTCAACCTGGGGTGGTTCCCAAGCCTGTCCAATATCACACCGGATTCCTCGCTTGCGGAGAAGCTCTATAAGGCCTTTCTGCCGGCGCTCACCCTGACCATGGTCGTAGTGGCGCATATGATGCGTATGACCCGCGCCAGCATCATCAATTTGATGGCCAGTCCTTACATCGAGATGGCGAATCTGAAAGGCATGCCCCGCGCCCATGTCGTAACCAAACACGCTTTGCCCAACGCGTGGGCGCCCATTGTCAACGTCATCGTGATCAACCTGGCCTATCTGATCGTCGGTGTCGTGGTGGTGGAGGTGGTCTTCGTGTATCCGGGCCTGGGGCAGCTCATCGTGGACTCCGTCTCCAAACGTGACATCCCGGTGGTACAAGCGTGTTGCGTCATTTTCGCCGCGACCTACATCTTATTGAATTTAACGGCGGACATCCTGTCCATTGTCACCAATCCCAGGCTGTTACACCCGCGATGACCGATAAGGACGAAAGCACCGTAGGCCAGACCGCCGACGCCCTGGCGCCGCCCGCCCCGCGTGATCGCAGGTGGGGCGATGTGTGGAAGGCACTCAGGAAGGCGCCATTGAGTGCAAAATTCGGGCTTGTCGTCATTCTGATTTATGTGTTCATTGCATTGTTTGCGCCGCTGCTGACACCTTACGGCGAGTCCGAGGTGGTCGGTTCCGAGTTCGAGGAGTGGGGCGAGGGATTCGTGCTGGGGACGGACAACCTGGGTCGGGACATGTTGACGCGTCTGTTCTACGGTGCGAGAAACACCGTTGGCATCGCTTTCGTAACCACGGTGCTGGCTTTCCTCATCGGTGGCGTGGGGGGTATTCTGGCGGCCACCCTGGGCGGGTGGCTGGACCAACTGTTCAGCCGCGTCGTCGATATTCTCATGGCCATCCCGGCATTGATATTCGCGCTGCTGCTGTTGACCATTTTCGGCACGTCCATTCCGATCCTGGTGGTAGTCATCGCCGTGCTGGATTCGACCCGGGTATACCGGCTGGCGCGGGCAGTCAGTCTCAATGTGGTGGTGATGGATTTCGTCGAAGCGGCGCGCTTGCGCGGTGAAGGTCTGGGCTGGATCACCCTGAAGGAAATCCTGCCCAATATCATGCCGCCGATGGTGGCGGAGTTCGGCCTGAGGTTCTGTTTCGTGTTCCTGACCATCGCCTCGCTGAGCTTCCTCGGGCTTGGGCTGCAGCCCCCTACCGCCGACTGGGGCAGCATGGTGCGGGACAATGCCACCCTGATCACCTACGGCGATGTGACGCCATTGATCCCGGCGGCCGCGATCGCTCTGCTCACCGTTGCGGTGAACTTCGTGGTGGACTGGTTCCTGCACAAGACCAGCGGACTTCGTGATGACCAATAACTCCCAATCCGGCGGCGAAGTTTTACTCGAGATGCGGGGTTTGCGTATCGAAGGGCAGGCCGACGACGAGTGGCACGAAATCGTCAAGGGGGTGGATGTCGTGCTGCACAGAGGGGAGGTGCTGGGTCTGATCGGGGAATCGGGGGCCGGCAAATCAACCATCGGTTTGGCGGCCATGGCGTTCGCCCGTCCGGGTTGCCGCATTTCCGGCGGATCCATTATATTTGACGGCATCGACCTGTTGGCGGCATCCGAAGAGGACAGGCGCAAGCTGCGGGGTGTGCGCATATCGTACGTTGCACAAAGTGCGGCGGCATCGTTCAATCCGGCCCACAAGCTGATCGAACAGTTTACTGAAGGACCGGTGAAGCACGGAGTCAAGGGCAAATCCGCGGCGGAGTCAGATGCCAGGGATCTGTACAGGAAACTTCTGCTGCCCGATCCGGACCATATCGGCTATCGCTACCCGCACCAGGTTTCCGGCGGCCAGCTGCAGCGCGCGATGACGGCCATGGCCATGGCCTGCCGGCCGGATCTGATCATCTTCGACGAACCCACTACCGCGCTCGATGTCACCACGCAGATCGAGGTGCTGGCAACCATCCGGGACATCGTCGAGCAATTCAACACTGCGGCCATGTATATCACCCACGACCTGGCGGTAGTAGCCCAGATGGCGGACCGTATCATGGTGTTGCGATACGGCGAGCTGGTGGAGGAGGCGGAAACCGCGAGCATGATGTCCGCGCCGCAGAAGGATTACACCAAGACGCTGTGGGCGGTGCGTTCATTCAAAAAGGAAGCGCAGGTTCAGGAAGTCGGGGCGGACCCATTGATCAGGGTCGATCACGTTACCGCAGCTTATGGCCCGGTTCCCGTATTGCATGACATCAGCTTCGACATCTTCCGGGGCCAGACCGTCGCCGTGGTGGGAGAATCGGGCAGTGGCAAGAGCACCGCGGCCAGGGTTATTACCGGATTACTGCCACCGAAACAAGGTCAGGTCCTGGTTGAGGGCAAAGCCCTTCCGGGCGATTATCGCAAACGTTCCAAAGAGCAACTGCGGCACGCCCAGATGATATACCAGATGGCGGATACCGCGGTGAACCCCAAACATCGCATCCGGGAAATTGTAGGCCGGCCATTGCGATTTTATCTGGGCCTGTCTGGCCGTAACCTGGAGGACAGAATCAAGGAACTGCTGGATTTGATCGAACTGGAGCCCCGCCAGTTCATCGATCGCTTTCCGGGGGAGCTTTCCGGTGGGCAGAAGCAGCGTATCTGTATCGCGCGTGCGCTGGCGGCGGAACCCGAGTTTATTATTTGCGACGAGGTCACTTCGGCGCTGGACCAGATCGTCGCCGAGGGCATCCTGAGGTTGCTGGACCGGTTACAACGCGAACTCAGCCTGTCCTATATGTTCATCACCCACGACCTGGCCACCGTACGCGCCATTGCGGACGAGGTGATCGTCATGCTGCAGGGCC
>CAXMTM010000090.1:0-4603 GCA_964196385.1 Arenicellales bacterium | reverse complement strand
GCCTCGAATGCCTATATCGACAACGATCGCAATTCAGCCAATTGCCCAACAGTAGCGGATGGAAGGACCCGGTTATTTGAACCTTACAGGGTCGTGAGGGATCACCGGACGGGTATCAATATAGGTGTAATCGCCTTCACTACGGAGCGTGGTCCACGGGTTATCGGTAACCCGGTTGTCGAGGGGATCTGTTTCACCAAGGGCGATGAAGAAATCATCGAACTGGTGGAACTGATGAACCAGAAACGGGAGGCCGGCGAAGTCGACATGGTGGTGATGACATCCGAGTTGAATCATGCCAACAACCGCCGCCTGATCGACCTGGTTGATGGCGCCCTTGGGGCGGGCGGTGTCGACCTCGTGCTCTCTGCTGACATGCACGAGAAAACCCCGAAGATTATCTATACGAAAAATGGTACCGCCATGGTGTCACAGGGCCAGGACGGGTCGAATCTCGGTGAGCTCAACCTGACTTTCAAGAACAAGAAACTTGCATCCATTAATTTTAAACAGCACCGTGTTGAGGAGGCCGTCAAGGAAGATCCGGTCATTGCGGCAATGGTCGAAGCTGTCAGAGAACCATTCCTGAACGGCACCGCCGATGCCCGGCATTTTGTGCATGGCAGGATGATACCGAAGGATATAGTCAATCCGGGTGAAAAACATTTCGGTGTTGAGGAGCCGCTGGCCATCGCGGGCATGGATCTGAACCGCAATAACTTCACCCATGAAGACACGGCAGCTATCTATGAAGGGACGCTGCATTCGGTATTTACCGATGCACTGCGAGCCACCGGCAAGCAGCTGATTGCCGCTAAACTGGCCAGCGGTGACCTCGATGCCGGCGGTGATTTCGAGTCGCTGTGTGCCACCTTTGACGACGGTACGTGTGAAGCGGCACTGCCTGTGATGGGCCTGATTCGTGGATTTCGCTATGCCGCTGCAGTGCGTGCCGGCGAACCCATTACCCTGGAGACGCTCTATCACATCGCACCGATTGGTCCGTTTGCCACGGTCGGCGTAGTCACCGGCGAAGTCTTGCTGGGACGGGGAGCGCCCAACAACCAGGCACCCACAGCCAACGGGCTGGAACATGCAGCACACCTGTCACTCAGTACCAATGTCAGGGAGTGGGGTGGTGGCTGGCTGCAAACCTATGCGGGCATGAAGTATAGCCTCAATCCCTACGGTTCCAAGGACAACCGCATTCCTGATGATAAGGTGATGATCGGCAATGATGCCGAGGGTTATACACCGATAGACCCGGCTGGCAAGTACATCATTGTCGGCTACGGCTTCAACGACTTTGTGTTCGGTACTGACTCGGGGGCCAACGAATACGTGTTTGTCAACAAGCCGTTCAAGATGAATCAGGCCGGCATCAGTAATGTCTGGCGGATTGTGTTTGCTAACGAGGATTACTCAACCCTCGATACAAACAATAACCCCCTGGATCTGGTGGCGGTGCCGTTCTCAACAAACGGGTCGAACCCGGATATAAATTCGCTGCCGGTCGTCGACCTGGTGGCCAGGCACTTGCTGGGCGATTATGCTTCGCAACCCTTCATGCTGCAGGAACCCGTCTCGCGGGTAAACCTGTTATGTCACCAGCCTGACATGGCGGCGGTGAAAAACACCAGGAATAGCCAGATCATCGATCCGGACTTCCCGATTGTCGATATCGGCTTCTCCATGATCCAGTCCATCTTTGGCGGCAACCGCAACCTGATTCAGTACCTGAATGACGGACGGCTTCGGGAATGCGAGGACAATGGCATCATCGAAATTAACCGTGGAGAGATCAGTTACATCGGTGACTAAACCCGGTTTTGCTGTCAATCGCGATGCGGTTACAGCAGGCCATGGATAGCCTTGAGCGGACGCCCGGCTGACAAGTCGGGCGTCCGCGGGAGTTTTCGCAATTCCAGCTCAGTGACAGGCCTTTTGTAGACGCTCTGAAGGGCAGGGACGGATGCCCAACCTTAACCATACGGGACCTTTTGCCCGGGCCAGATATAGCCCCGCTGGAACCAGATAACACGACAACAAAAAATTCAACACCTAGCAAATCAATTATGAATAACATAACCTCGATTTTCCGATGTATTGCCGCCTTGCTGGGTTTGTTGATCGCTGGCTCATTGGCCGCAGCGCCCTTCAAGCCCGTCGCACCCGCCACTGCCATTGACCTGAATCCCGATCCCGATATCGTCGAAGTCAAGCTTGTCGCACAAGAACAGTATGTAAATTTCGGTACCGGTAATGACACGAAGGTGTGGACCTACAATGGCGGCCTACCCGGACCGACCATCCGCGGCAAACTCGGCGATACCCTGATTGTGCATTTCTACAACCAGCTGCCCGAGGAAACCACGGTCCACTGGCATGGCATGGAGGTGCCGCCCAACATGGATGGCAGCCATATCGCCCAGCTGGCGGTCCCGCCCGGTGGCTACTTCCGCTACGAATTCAAGCTTCTCGATGCCTCGCTGTTCTGGTATCACCCGCACATTCGTACCAACGTGCAGGTTGAAAAGGGCCTGTATGGCGCCCTGCTGGTAGAGGACCCGGATGAGAACCGGGACCTGGGGCTGCCGGAAACCGAACACATTCTCGTGCTGGACGACATACTCCTGGATCCGGATGGACGGGTGGCGCAACCGTTTCCCGCAGATCCCCTGGAGAATGCCGCGACGCAGCTCAACGGGCGGGAGGGCAATGTCCTGCTGGTCAATGGCATGGCAGACATGACTGCCAAGATCCGCAGGGGCATACCGCATCGCCTGCGCATCGTGAATACCTCCAATGCACGTTTCATGCGGCTCTCCATCCCCGGTCACACGCTGTATCGCATCGGCGGTGATGGCGGGCTGCTCGAATCAGCACTTGCCATCGAACCCGTCGAGCTCGTGCCGGATGGCGGGCATGATGGACACATGAACGGCATGGTTGCCGCTTCGGCAGATATGCACGATGAGAAAATAACGATGATCTCCGATCCCGATTTGTCCAGGGGGATCCTGCTGACACCCGGCGAGCGGGCGGATGTTGTCTTTACCCCGCACGGCAAGGGGCCGCTGCCGCTGGAGTGGCACGATGTGGCCCGCGGCAGGCACAGTACCTTCTACAACGCCGACGGCAGTATCGGTATCGGTCATGCCCATGACGACGGCAAGCGACCGCCTCAGGTGCTGATGAACTTCAAGCTGATTGCCAACGACAGCCGCGACGACTACTTGCCGCCTGATCCGCTGCGTGCCATCGAGACCGTCGATATTAGCGGTGCCGGCATACTGAAATCGATGTTCGGTCACGGCATGCCAGATGCAAGCGGCGATGTCACCTTTTTCGTGCAGATAAAGCCCGACGGCAGCGGTGGCATGCAGCCCCTGCCATTTGACAAGGTAACCCCGGAGGATGCCTACACCGTAACTATCGGAGAGAACGGGGTCTGGGAAGTGCACAACATGACTGGCAGCATGCACAACTTCCACACCCATGGATTCAGCTTCCAGCTGATCGAGACCGAGCACATGGACATGGATAACCCGGATAACAACTACAAGGAGGCCGCACCCTATCGGGAGATCAAGGACACTATCCAGCTGCCGGCACGACCGGGCGCCGGCGGCAGAAGCCGCACCATTGTCCGGCTGGCGGCAAGCTTCGACGACAGCGGACGGGAAGGCGAACTGGCGGCGTTAGGCAAGGTTCCGGCCGCAGACACATCCGGCGGCTGGTTGTTTCACTGTCATCTGCTGGAACACTCGGCACGTGGCATGATGAGTTTCTTCCAGACAGTCAATCCGGACTGAATGGCAGAGGTGTTCATATGACCTGAACCGGGTTCAGGTCCCGGTGAGCGCTTCTACCTTGATGTATTGCCAGCCACCACCCTGCAGGCGACCAACGATGTGGTCGAAGGCGGTGTAATCGGTGCCCACGCCCTGGATGATAACGGGTGCAACGCCATTCTTTTTGGTATACATCTTGATAGCGCCGGCGCATGCGACGAAATGCACATTGTCATACTTGTCCATCATGGCGACAATCTGTTCCTTGATGGGCGAAGCATCGGCACGCATCATGTCGAGTCCACCGGCATGTGCGACGACGTCTACCTGGTGGCCCTGTGCCTGGTGTTCTGTCAGGAATTTCTCGGCATAGTCGAGTGCCGCGGCAAACTGCTCAGGGTCTGATTTGCTGATATGCAGGATGATATTTTCTTGCTGTGCCTGATCAGCGGCCGCCATATTGATGGAGCTGTTCGATGTACCGAACTGTGGGTACAGTGTCCACCCGCCCAAAGTGCCAATGGCGAGTAATAACACAGCGGCTGCGGCATTCAACCAGCTGCCGGTGAGAAAAGCAGTATCCCTGTGTGAGGTACTCTGACTGGATTCCGGCAGTTCGTTGTAGGCGAGTCGCAAGGTATCTTTCAATTGCATCAGTTCGCATACCCGGTTGGAAAGCTGTTCGTCCTTGTTGATGGCTTCCATCATCCTGGCACGATCACTGTTGTTCATCTCGTCATCAATGAACATGTGCAGTTTTTCGTCTGAGTATTTGTCACCAGTACTCATTTAATTCTCCTGATCTTGGC
>CAXMTM010000089.1:0-5366 GCA_964196385.1 Arenicellales bacterium | reverse complement strand
CTTCCGCATACGCCCCATAAATCAGGTCATAACTTTCTTCTCTCATCGGGTGACACTCATCGCAACGCCACTACATTCTGCTTCCCTTCCGTGATCGCTTTAAGGTGAACTGCCCACTTATCCAGTGCCTCGCGCTTTTCCTTGGTGTATTCGTATCGGTCATAGACGGCCTGTAGTCCCTTTACCGTATGGTTTAAAACCAATTCTGCAATATGCGGAGGTGTGCCGATCTCCCCAAACCGAGTTCGCGCCGTGCGTCGCAAGTCATGCGGCCGCCAGTCTTCGATTCTCGCTGCCAGTCGCGCACGTTCCGCTGCCCTGTTGAATCCACTTATTGGACGGCTCGTAGACCCCCTTCCAACGAAAACGTAGTCTATTGATGACATTCGCGGCATGGAATTAAAAATGTCCATAGCCCAACTAGACAACGGGATTTTGTGCGCCCGGTCGGACTTGGTGCGCTCTGCCGGGATATTCCATTGCGCAGCATCAAAGTCGATCTCGTCCCATGTTACTCCGGCAAGTTCGCCCTCACGTTGTCCGGTCAACAGTAGCAATTGAAAAAACGGTCCATAGGGATAGCCTAAGTTGTGGAACGCCCCCCATATGGCTTTTAACTCGCTATCATCAAGCACACGCCGACGCGGCTTTTCCTTTCTGGGTTTGTCAATACCTTCGGCCGGGGAACTTTCAATATACCCGCGCTGCACCGCATACTTGAACATAAGCCGGATTGCTTCGAGCAGCCGGTTTGCTGCGTACCCCTTCCCATCGTCCTTTAGTCGATCCAGTTTGGCGTGAATATCGCCTTTCGTGATGTCCTTGATCGGCCTATTCTTCCATGATGGTTTGTTATCGATCAGTTCCCGCTCAAGCGTGCGCTTTACCTTCCCGGGCTCTTTCCACTTCTCCTGTAGATATCGTTTCTCAAATTCCGGGATCAATGCGCTCACGGTCCCAGGCCCTGATTCCTGCTCGGGCATGGGTTTATCCAGCGTCTCACCTTTTCCGATCTTCTGGAATTTCTCCCGGGCCTGGTCTCTGGCCTCGGCCAGATCGAAACAAGCCAGACTGCCAATAGTGTGACGCTTTAACTTTCCATGCTCCCGGTAAGTAATAAACCACGAACCATCAACCCGCCGGAGGTCGGTTTTGGACTGCCAGTACCTGAACCCGAAACCTTTTAGAACGGTGTCACGAATCTCAATCCGCTTTGGCGGCGGCCGCAGGCTGGAGATGGTTTTGAAAGTAATTTTCTTAAGCATTTCGCCTCGTTGTTACCCGGGGTAACCAAATTCATGGATCCGGCGAATTAACCAACTGTTATTCTGGGGTAACACTGGGGTAACACTGGGGTAACACTGGGGTAACATTATTGAGTTTACTGTTTGTTATCCGGCGAAACAAGATGTAACACTATATTTCGTATAATCAATAAGATAGATGAATATATGGGATAGCATGAAACGCTATTGAACCGCTCGCGGGGTGGTGAGAGACCAGCCCCCAACCACCTCATTCCCGTCCCTTGGGTCGCCCGGCACCCGCCGGGCCAGCAGCAGGGACACGCATGCCATGCCGGCGCCGGCCAGAAACACGGTGGCGGACGAGTGCAGCCAGATGAGTCCAAAGGTGACCGGGATGACTACCGCGGCGATGTGATTGATGGTAAAGGAAACCCCTGCCGTGGACGCCATATCGGCGGGATCGGCGATCTTCTGGAAATAACTCTTTATGCCGATGGCCATGGCAAACAGGGCGTGGTCGAGGATATACAGCAGGGCTGCGATCCACGCCACGTCGACAAATGCGTAGGCGGTAAAAATTACAATCAATCCCACATATTCAACTGTCAGTGCCAGGCGCTCGCCAAAACGCACGATGAAACGTCCGATCCTGGGCGCCAGCACCGCGTTGATGGCGTGGTTGGCCATAAACAGCAGCGCAATATTGGATGCGGAAAAGCCGAATTTTTCCACCATCAGGAAACCGGCGAACACGATGAAAATCTGTCGACGGGCGCCACTCATGAAGGTCAGCGCGTAGTACAACCAGTAACGCCTGCGCATGAAAAGGTGCTTGCGTTGCGGTACGCTGTGTGAAAATGCAGGGAAAGCCAGCCAGGCCACCAACACGATGGCCACGGCTATACCGCCTGCGATCAGGTACATCCACCTGAATTCCATACCCAGAAATTCCATACCCAGCCATATGGTGGCGAACGCCACCAGTGCCGCAATGGATGCGGCCCCCGACTGGCGCCCCATGACCACCGGTGCGCGGTCCTTGTCTATCCACTGCAAGGTAAGCGATTGTTGCAACGTAAAATAGTAATGAAACCCGATGGACATCAGCACGGTGGTAAAATACAAACCATACTCGCTGGGCATGAACCCGGTCAGTGCAACCCCGATGCCCGACAAGCACACCGCCATTAACGCGAACGACTGCTCGCGAATTATCAGCAGAACAAAAATCGTCGTGAAGGCCAGGAAACCCGGTATCTCACGCAGACTCTGCAGTATGCCGATCTCGCGTCCGGTAAATGCCGCTTGTTCCACGGCGAAATTGTTCAAAAGCGCGTGCCAGACGGAAAACGAAAGCGATGAAGCGATCGCCAGAAGTATCAACAAATACTCGGGGGTCTTGAAGCGTGCCAACATGGGTTATTTACCTGGAGGGGCAGGGAGTATAGTGCACTTCGCCACAAATATTCACCCAGTCAGAACGCCCCCACGAGGCCGGCGCAATACGCCATCCGCAGACCATGGCCCGCCCTTTACAGGGATTCCCCAAATATAGGTCCAGGCATGTCGAATATCGACCAGATCAAGGCCGACCTCATCCGTCGCCGAATATTGACGGGCTGCGTAATCGAGGTGACCCCGCTTGCCGGCGGCGTGTCATCAGACATCTACCTGATTGACGATGGCCGTCGAAGAGTGGTGGTGAAACAAGCCTTGAGCAGACTGAAAGTAGAAGACATATGGCAAGCGGACGTGGGCCGCAATGTCACTGAACAACAGTTCATCCGGCGCATATCAGAATTTCTTCCCCGGGTCATGCCGCGCCTCGTCCACTGCAGCAACGAACTCAACTACTTCGCCATGGAGTTTTTGCAAGGCTACCGCGACTGGAAGTCCATACTGCTTGCCGGTGAAGCGGATCCGAACCTGGCGCGACAAGCGGGCAATATTCTGGGGACCATTCATAAACGTACCCGGGGTGATGCGGCGCTGCTGGAACAGTTCGACACCACCCGCAATTTCCACGCACTGCGCACTGAGCCCTATCTGCTGACCACCGCTTTACGCCACCCGTTACTCAAAAACCAAATCGTCGATGAAGCCAGGCGCCTGGACGGAACCCGCCTGTGCCTGATCCACGGCGACTACAGCCCCAAAAACATCATGATCGGGCACGGCAGGATGGTGCTGCTGGACTGTGAAGTGGCCTGGTACGGAGAACCCGCATTTGATCTGGCATTTTTGTTCAACCACTTTTTACTGAAGGCCCTACTCCATCGCAACGAGTGTGCCCGCTTCCTTTCCCTGACCAGTGCGGCATGGCACCAATACCAAGGCTGTTCTGGTAAGCAGGACCCCGGTCTGGAAGCGCGTACGGGTCGATTACTGTTGATGTTGATGCTCGCCCGCGTAGATGGAAAATCACCCGTGGAATACCTGCCGGATGAGCAGTCGAGACAAACGGTTCGTGATTTCGTGCACGAAATGCTGCCGCGGAAAATCTTTGGGCTCGATGAAATTTGTCGTCATTGGAGACAATGCATAGATAATCCGGTGTTATGAAAATAGAACGTATAGAAGCCTTCCAGATCTACGATTCCCGTGGAAACCCCACAGTGGAGTGTGTGGTTAGCCTGGAAAATGGCGCAGTAGGTGCCGGTCTGGTGCCGTCCGGCGCATCCACAGGAAGAAACGAGGCGCTAGAACTGCGTGACGGAGATCCCGGGCGGCTGCGGGGGAACTCCGTCTACACCGCAATTGGCAACATCGAGAACGTCATTGCCCCGCGGATTCTTGGCGCAGATGTTTTTGCCCAGGAAGACATCGACCGCGCCCTGTGCGAACTCGACGGCACCACGAATAAATCCCGCCTTGGAGCCAATGCCATACTTGCGGTATCGATGGCCGTCGCCGATGCAGCGGCGGCCGCGAAACAAGTCCCTCTCTTCGAATCCCTGGGTGACGGTCTGGGCAACTTGCTACCGTTGCCCCAGATCCAGCTCTTCGGGGGTGGTGCGCACAGCGCCTGGCGAACAGACATTCAGGATTTTCTGGTGGTCCCGCTCGGGGCCTCGAGTTACCCCCATGCCCTGGAGATGACACACAATGTGTACCACGCCGCCGGTGAGTGGATGCGCAAGCAAAACAAGTATTGCGGTGTCGCCGATGAAGGCGGGTACTGGCCTGATTTTGAAAACCACCAACAAGTGCTCGACGCCATCATCGAATGCATTGAACTCGCCGGTTACACTGCCGGGCCGGATATGGCCATCGCGCTGGACATCGCCGCCGGCGAATTGTACTCGGGCTCTTCGTACCGCTTCAGTCTGGAGAACAAATCGTTCACTACGGAAGCGCTGCTGAAGTTGCTCGTCGACTGGTGCTCGAACTACCCCATTATTTCCCTGGAAGACCCTTTTTCAGACCGTGACCGGGGCGGTTGGGAAATGCTGTACGGCGAGGTTGCAAGTAGCATACAACTCATCGGCGACGATCTGTTTACCACCAATCCCGAACAGATCAAATGGGGTGCCGAGCACCGCCTGGCCAATGCCGTTCTGATCAAACCGAACCAGATCGGGACCGTCAGCGAGACGCTGGCGGCGATCCGCTGCACACAGGAGGTGGGGTGGCGCCCCATTGTATCGGCCCGCTCCGGAGAGACGGAGGACGTATTTATTTCCCACCTGGCCGTTGCCACCAACGCGGGACAGATCAAGGTCGGATCCTTCGCCAGAAGTGAACGGATGGCCAAATGGAATGAACTACTGCGTATCGAACGTTGTCTCAAGGATAACGCAAGATTTCGGGGAAAACAGATATTCGAACCACTACATAGTGTGCATTTCTTGCCCCAGGTCAAGTAAACGCGGCTTTTCGGCGCTATTTAGGTTCCATAACTGTGCAAACTATGATATTCAATGCTATACCTGATGATCAGTGTAAGCGTTTATTCCAATAGACTGAGGATCACACGATGTTAAGTTATATCTACCGCATTGCATCGGAGTTCCAGAAAGAACACGGATACCCTCCAAATACCCTGTTTCTCAATCGACAGCACCTGACGCGACTCAAACTCGAGTTCGCCGGTGTCAGGATCGAGAAGATGCTGGATTT
>CAXMTM010000088.1:0-2660 GCA_964196385.1 Arenicellales bacterium | reverse complement strand
GTCGCGGCCGAGCCGGTCCGTGCCCAGCCAGAAGAAATACCCGTCCTCGGCGGGGCATACCAGGTGGAACGTCGCGTCAAACAGATCCCAGAATTGGTACTTATCCCCCGAACACAGAAAGCGCAGGGGAAACACCTTGCTTCTGTCCTCCTCGTATTCCCGTTTCATATTGGTCATGTTCAGGGTGACTTTCCAACCGTAAACGAACGGACCCTGAAACTCGCCTTCGTGGAACAGGTATATCGAGTGCGGCGGCGCGAAAATGCGCTGGGAATGGCGGGTGTTCAGGTTATAGGGAGAAATCGTTTCCGTAAAAATGCACGTCACGTATGCAAACAGGAGGATCGCCGCTGAAATCATGGCAACCCTGTGCCTCTTCAGCTTCAGCCACATCAACTGCCATTGCGAGGCGAGGTAATATTTTTCCTGCTCCGGAGTCAGCGCTTCGATGGAAAACGGATCGAATTTCTCTACCGATACGTAGTGCTCGACTGTGCGCTTTGGCGTGCTCATCGGGTCACCCCTCCCTGCAGCCGGATCCTGGGATCGAGCATGGCCAGCGCGATATCGGAGACCAGCACGCCGATCACCGTCAACGTCGACAAGAACATCAGGAACGACCCGGCCAGGTACATATCCTGGCTCTGCAATGCACTCAGCATCATCGGCCCCGTAGTCGGCAGGGACAGGACCACACCAACGACCTCCGCCCCGGAAATGACGCTGGGCAGGATCGCGCCGATATCGGCAATAAAAAAATTGAGCGCCATGCGCAATGGATATTTTCTCAACAACTTGCCGGGGGGCAGGCCCTTGGCCCGGCCGGTAGTGACGTACGGCTTCTGCAATTCGTCAAGCAGGTTGGCGCGGAGGCGGCGGATCATGCCGGCCGTGCCCGAAGTTCCGATAACGACTACCGGAATCCACAGATGCTCCAGCACCGACATGGCTTTGCCCCAGGTCCACGGCGCGTCGATGTACTCGGGATCCATCAGCCCGCCAATGGAGGTCCCAAAATACACATTGGCGAAGTACAACATGACCAGAGCCAGCAGGAAGTTAGGCGTAGCGAGGCCGATAAAACCGAGAAAGGTCAGTCCATAATCCCCCCAACTGTACTGGTGTGTCGCACTATAGATGCCGATGGGGAACGCGATGATCCAGGTGAAGATGATGGTCACAACGGACACCACGATGGTGAGTATCAGCCGGTCGCCGACCACATCACTGACCGGCAGGTCGTATTCGAAGGAATAACCGAAATCTCCCTGCACCATGCCGAACAACCAGTACAGGTATTGTTCCGACATGGACTTGTCGAGCCCGTACTCCTGTCTCAGAAACTGTATTTTGGTGTCGTCGACGGTTTCACCCTGGCTCTCCAGTTCAGCGATGTAGCTTTCCAGGTAGTCGCCCGGAGGAAGCTGGATGATAACGAAGCAGATCAGGCTGATCACCAGCAAGGTCGGGATCATCATCAAAAATCGATGGATGATGTATTTCATGCCGGGTTCACCTTTGTCTTCAATTCAGAAATACCGGTCATTGGCAGGAGCCTGACCGGGAATAGAAGTCGTAGCGAGGGGAAGCCATTTTGAGTCCATTTTTTCGATCATTCGAGGAGAATAGTTATTCATATTCGACAATAGTGTGCGGGAA
Source organism: Arenicellales bacterium (assembly GCA_964196385.1). GTDB lineage: Bacteria > Pseudomonadota > Gammaproteobacteria > Arenicellales > JAANXG01 > JAHEKE01. Next base: position 1,001 of record CAXMTM010000088.1, on the reverse strand, counting down.
AATGGGCCAAAAGGGCTTTTCCGCAGTAGGCTCTCTATTCCCGGACAGGCTCCTACTCATCGAACCAGAACGTGTCCGGTTGATAGATGCCGAAGTAGGCTCCCGGCTCCCAGTTGTACAACCCTTGTTCCGGGACATTGCGCAATCGGTTGCTGACGGCGACGGGCTGAGGCACACCGTTGACCGTGCCGATAGTGAATACCTGGTCGGCGTGGATGTCGAGCATCTGGTGCCAGATCTGCTCCCGTTCCGTAATGGATTTTGAATGCACCCACTCGTCGTTCAGCTTCGACAACTGGATCACGGACTCCATATCAGGGGGCTCGCCGGATTGCGCGCCCGACTCGTAGTACTTACCCCACTTCGGCCAGTACAACTGCTGCTGGGTAGTCGGAGCCAGTTCCGCAGGGCTCATAGCAGCAGTGGGGATGCCGTTGTACAGTCCTGACCACACCGCCATCAGCGAGTCGCCGGCGAAAATGCGGTTCCTGAACACCTCACGCTGCGAGGGGCGGGTGAACAGCGCGATACCGGCTTTCTTCCAGGTATCGGTGATCAGTTCCAGCACGTCCGTTTCTTCGGTGCTTTCCCCTGATGACTGGACGATGATCTCCATGGGATTTCCGCTGGGTAACAGACGCAAGCCCTTTGAGTTGCGCTTATCGAGCCCCATTTCATCCAGCAGGGCATTGGCCTGCTCCAGATCGAACTGGGCCCATTGGGTCTGATACTCGGGCTTGAACAGCGGGCTTTCCGGCAGCACGGTATTGCTGCTGGCATTGACCAGGCCGAAATAGATCACCTGGTTGATTTCGTCGCGGTCGATGGCCAATGACATCGCCCGGCGGAAGCGGACGTCTTGCAATACTTTTCTCCACTCCGTGTCTTTGGTGTTCAGGCTGGGCAACAAGGCGATTTGCGATCCCTTGGCCGTACGCCACAAGCGCACCGTGTAGTCATTGCGCTGTTCCCCTTCCTTCAAAAAGGTGTAGTCTTCGAAG
>CAXMTM010000087.1:0-3007 GCA_964196385.1 Arenicellales bacterium | reverse complement strand
TCTTTGTCCACACAATAGCGACCGAAAACCACGGAATCCTCGATACAACCCGTGCTTCCCAGCCGGGTGTATTCAAAAAGGATACTGCGACTGATGACGGCGCCGCTTTTGACATGGCAGCCGTGGCCAATCCAGGTCGGTCCGATGATTTCGGCGCCGGCTTCGATACGCGAACTGCTGCCAATATAGATCGGCCCTTCCAGGTGCACCTGGCCCCAGTCTACCGAACAGTTTATCCCGGTCCATACCCCGGGCTGGATTTCCCTGCCCGGCATTCTGATGTCTCTGAGCTTGCCCATCATGAGTTGTTGATTGGCATCCCAGTAGTCGCTCAAACGACCGATATCGACCCAGTTGAAGGGTTCGTGTATGGCAAAAAAGGGAAGTTCCCGGTTAACGATCTCCGGAAAAAGCTCGCTGCCGATATCGTAATCCTGCCCGGATGGAATGAGGTCCAGGACCTCGGGCTCAAAAATATAGATGCCGGTATTGACCAGATTTGAGCGGGCATCCTTGACCGCGGGCTTCTCCTGGAAAGAGGTAATACGACCATCATCGTCGCACACCACTACACCATAGTTGGATACCCGGCTACGCGGCACTTTATGTACACAGATACTGGCGGTGGCACCCATCTGCCAGTGCTTGCGCACGGCGGTTGTAATATCGAGATCAATGAGCGCATCGCCACACACTACGACAAACGTGTCATCAAAAAATCCGCTGAAGTCCTGAATGCGCTTCAATCCACCCGCAGACCCCACCGGTTTAGCAACAATGTTGCCGTCTTCTATATAACCTTCGAACGAATAACCGATTTGTGTGCCCCATCGCCGGCCGTCACTGAAATAGCGCTCTATCTGCTCGGACAAGTGGCTGGTATTCACCATGATCTCCGAAATTCCGTGGCGGGCCAGTTCTTCGACGAGATATTCCATGACCGGCTTACCCAGGATCGGGACCATGGGCTTAGGTACCTCGTAGGTCAGCGGGCGTACCCGCGTGCCCTGCCCTGCAGCCAGGATCATAGCTTTCATATTCTTTGCTCTCCCATATTCTCTGTTTAAGGTAACTCTGATTTATCGCGGCGATGTCGCCGCCCCTGCTGTAGGGGGCGCGCCCTCGCGCCAATTTTGACCGGCGCAATTTAAACCATCGCTACATACAGATGTACCTGCGAATTATAGCTTTAACCCGGATTGTCATAAATCAGCAACTAGGAGCCTGTCCGAGAACAGAAGCCGTAGCGAGGGGAACCCATTTTGAGTCCAGTTTTTCGATCATTCGAGGAGAATAGTTATTCATATTTGACAATTAATGAGCGGGAAAATGGGCCAAAAGGGCTTTTCCGCAGTAGATTCTCTGTTCTCGGACAGGCTCCCAAGGATTTCAACAACCAATAATGCCACCACCCCGTTTTGTTACCGCCACTACGGCTGGCCGCGGAGGCATACGCGGGTCAAAGTCGGGCCACCTGGTCGCAGGGTCGCCGAAGGTCGATTGTCGCTCGAAGGGCGCATAATCCTGCGCGCCAGCGGAGCCAGGGTGCTGGACCGACAGGAACAACGACTCGCTGTCGGGGGTAAACGCCGGACCGGTGAGTTCTGCGCCTACCGGTACGCGGAAGAACATCCTTCCGGTGGCCCGCAGGGGGCCCTCCGTTTCCACCGCCCACAACCCGTCCGCGGTGCCGGAAGATTTTTTCCACCCGCCCGCTTGATCCGTGCACACCCACATTCCTCCCGTGTGGTCGAAGGCGCAGTTGTCCGGCGCTGCAAACCAACCCTGTTGCGAAGTCGCCGCATTCCAGGTCGCCGCCGCGGATTCCTGTTGCGGTGGTCCACACTGCACCAGCATCTCCCAGCCAAATACCTCGGCGGTGTGATTTCCCTCCGGCGGCACGAGTTCGATGATCTGACCCCAGAGATTCCGGGCACGGGAATTGACCGCATCGGTCTGGTCCGTCTTGCGGGCCTTGTTCTTGCTCAAAGTAACGAACACGCTGCCCGTTTTCGGATTGACCGCGATGCCCTCCGGACGGTCCATAGGCGTTGCGCCGACGAGGTCGGCGGCGGCGCGTGCTTCGATCATCACATCGGCCTGGTTATGGAACCCGTTGCTTGCATTGATATCACCCATTCCGTAAAGCAGGGGAATCCATCGCAATGATCCGTCGTCGGCGAACCGGGCCACCGACAGCGTTCCCTCATCCAGCAGACCGAAATTATCCTCGCGCTTGAGTGCATTGAATGTGTTCGCGGACACGAAGCGGTATATGTACTCGAATATATTGTCGTCGGCCATGTACAGCACGGCACGGCCATCCCCGTTGATCCGGATGGCGGAGCCTTCGTGACAAAATCTGCCCAGGGCGGTGCGTTTCACCGGCGTCGAATTTGCGTCGAACGGGTCTACTTCCACTATCCAGCCAAACCGGTTGGCTTCATTGAGGACCTTGTTCGCATCCCAGCGTTCGAAAAATCGATGCCACATGGTAAGCGTGTTCTGGCTCGAAATCCGGTATCGGAAGTGGTTGCGGGCCTCTTTATGCTGAGAATCGTGCCGGCCGAAGAAATGCACGTTGAAATTTTCCTCGGCAACGAGACACGTGCCCCAGGGCGTGACGCCTCCCCCACAGTTGCTGATGGTGCCGATGACCGTCGTGCCCGCAGGATCTTGCCGGGTGCGCAAGCGGTCGCTTCCGGCGGCGGGTCCGCTAAAACTGATGGGCGTGGTACGGCCGCTGATGCGTCGGGCATAACCGCTCTGATCGACGATGCGCCATCGATCCCCGTGCCTGGTTACTTCGATGATCGAACAGCCCACCGCGCTCTGTTCAATTTCAGCAGCCTCCGGCGTCAACTCTCGCTGCGCGAACATCAACCCCGGAATAGCGTACTCGTGGTTGACGCACAGCAGACCGCGTCGAGACGTGTTGGAGTTCAGCGGCAAATAGCCGATGTGATCGTTGTTGTAGCCGAATTGTTTTTCCTGGCTCTCCGGAGTC
>CAXMTM010000086.1:0-3533 GCA_964196385.1 Arenicellales bacterium | reverse complement strand
CCCGTTTCCAGACGCGCGTGGCCGCGCATGAGCAGCGCCGTGATCACCTTTCCAACGCCGGCTATGCCGGATATCCGCACCGGGATGATCGGTGCGTCGGCCAGGTCCGCGAGCAGAGTCACACCTCGCTTGAGGGCTACTGTTTCGTCCGGGCGGGTGATGCGCCCCTGTGGGAAGACCGCAATAAACTCGCCCGCCTGCAGCGCCTTGCGTGCCGCGTAAAACGCCTTTTCCGGCGCGCCGCTGCGATCCACCGGAATGGCGCCCATGCTTTTATACAACCATCTCACCCACGCCCTGTTGTATTGCTCGGTCGCTATCATGTACCGCAGGGGTCTGGTGGTCGCACAGGCCAGCAGCAAAGGGTCCAGTCCCGACAAGTGGTTGGAGGCAACGACAGCGCCGCCATTTTCCGGCAATTCTATGGGTTCGTAGGTAAACCGGTGAAAAGACTCACAGAAAATGCGGGAGACCCCGTCCAGACTGTTGATCAGATCGTTCCCCCAATCGGCCCGGTGTGCCCGTCTGCCGGCACGCAACATCCACAGCAGCAGCAGTGCAACAACCAGCACGGCACCGCCCAGCCACACCAAAACTCCATTCATGCGGGTCAGGTCACTTCGTTGCTACTGAATATGTCCGGTAGTTCCCGCAGTGCAACTTTACCCAGAGGTGTGCGCGGGAGTTCCTCCACCAACGCGTAACGGGCAATCTGATTGTGGCCGGATACCCGGGCATTGAACTGCTTCATGATATCCTTCACCTTGCCGCGTTCATCCGCTTCGACGGCGAACACCGCCACCGGCCGCGTATTCAGTTCGAATATTCCGGCTTCCTTGATCCCGGGGTTGCGCTCCAGCATGATCTCCAGATCCTCCGGGTACACATTTTTCCCCGCTTCGGTCACGATCAGTCGCTTGGCACGGCCGACCAAAACGATCTTTTTGCCGTCCACAAGCCTTGCGATATCACCGGTATTGAACCAGCCGTCCTCCATCACTTCGGCGGTCTGCTTTTCGTCGGTATAACCGAGCATCAGGTTGGGCCCGCGCACCATCAGGATCCCGCTACCGGTTTCGTCCGGGTCTTTCAATTTCACTTCCACGCCTACCAGCGGTTCACCGACGCTTTCGAGCACGTGATCGCTATCACTTTGCACACTTAACGCCGGCGACGTCTCCGTCAGTCCATAACCCTGGCGCAAAGGCAAACCGAGGCTGCGATAGTACCTCGATATCTCCGGGTCCAACCTCGATCCACCGCTGACCCACGCCTTGATATGCCCGCCGAACTTTTTCCTGATCGGCCAGTTCAGCCTTTTTCTCAACCACAGCGGTGAATAGCGCACCAACTTCAGGTAGAGTTGCATCGCAGACCCGGCCTCCCTGAACCGCTTTTCCATACCCTGCATCACGTTGCGGAACAATCGGGGTACCGCGATCATCAGGGTGATGCGCTCTTCCGCCAGCGCCGACAGAATTTCACTCGCACCCAACACTCGCGGCAACACGATGCAGGCCCCGCAATGAATCGGGAGCAACATATCGAAACTCAGCCCAAAAGCATGGGACGATGGCAATAGCGACAGGAAACGGTCGTCGGATCTGATATCGAGGTCGGTGGCTACGCCGGCCAGCACATTCGATATGATGTTGCCGTGGGACAGACGAACCAGTTTGGGCTGGCCTGTACTGCCGGAAGTGTACAAACGCACCGCTTCTTCGTTACTGGCGGCAAGGGTACTGTTGTCGGGAGTTTGCGGCGCGCCGTCCTTCAGTTCGATGGGGATCGTATCGGGCAGCCCACGGTCGTTGCCATGGAACAGGATCAGCCTGGGTGACAGCGCCTGCACCATGGTGCGGAGTTCTTCGTCGCTGTTTCCCGCATGCAGGGGGGCAACCACGGCACCCAGTTTCCAGGTTGCAAAGGCCGCCGCCCCCCACTCCGGGCCATTTTCCGACAAAATTCCAATATGGTCGCCTGCCCTCACGCCAAGGTCCGTGAGTTGTTCGGCCAGGGCAAAGGCCGCCGCCTGAACCTGGGCATAGCTAAAACTCTCGCGCCGCCCCTGCGACAACCGACGGATCCAGATGGTGTTATCCGGGTATTTACTAAATGCAGTATTGACCAGTGTCCAGAGGTTTTCCGCCATTTCGCACGCAGTTCAGTATCAATCGCGGTGTGTTTTACATGAATGATCGTGGTCAATCAATTTTTTAATCTGTATATTGACCGCGAAAGATGAAGGACGATGTTTCCTCACCGCTAAAACTCAACACCATGGTTTCACAGTTCCAGTTCCCTGAAGGTTATATCATCGCCATTGCGAAACGCACTGTCGACGAAGACATCGGCGACGGCGATTTGACCGCCGCACTCATTCCGGACAACATTATTCAGGCCCGATTGATCAGCCGCGAAAAAGCGATACTGGCCGGCTGCGGATTTTTCAATGCGGTTTTTCAACTGCTCGACGACAGTATCTCATTAAACTGGAAAGTGCTGGACGGTGACAGTATTTGCGCCGATCAGGAACTGTGCACAATAAGAGGCCCGGCACGGGCAATGCTGTCGGCGGAACGCAGCGCCATCAATCTGTTACAGACGCTGTCAGGAACCGCCACGCGGACCCGCCGCTACGTGGACATCGTCGCCGACACCGGGGTACGTATTCTGGATACCAGAAAGACGATTCCCGGTCTGCGGCTGGCACAAAAATTCGCCGTTGTCTGTGGCGGCGGGCACAACCACCGCAAGGGCCTGTACGATGGAATTTTGATCAAGGAGAACCATCTGCGCGACGCCGTAACGATTGAAGACATAGTCCGGCTGGCGAGGGCCGGTGCCGGAGAAGAAGTTATTGTAGAAATTGAAGTCGAAAACCTGGCCGAACTCCAGGCGGCCCTGGATGCGGGCGCCCCGCGTATTTTACTGGACAACTTTTCCATCACGGATCTGCAACAAGCCGTCGCAGCCAACGCGGGCAGAGCACTGCTGGAGGCATCGGGCGGCATCGACGAAAGCACCCTGCGTGCCGTTGCGGCAACCGGCGTCGACTACATATCCATTGGCACCATAACCAAGGACATCGTAGCTACGGATTATTCGTTGCTGGTAATGTGAACGATGCAACCCTGTGGGTTGGCATTCACGGCGCTTTGCCGTCATTGTAATTCGAAATAAATTTCTCCAGGTCCCGCGCCGTCAACGGTCCGACATGGCGCGCCACGTAGTCGCCTGCGGGCGATACGAAAAAAGTCGAAGGCAGCCCGATCAGGGGCTCAAAAGGCAACAGGGGCTGTTCGCCGATGCGCACTACCGGGTAATCGATGCCGTGTTTGCTGATGAAGTTCTTTACACTACGCAACTTTGTGGTTTCGTAGTTGACTCCAATAACGACTGCTTTATGCGAATATTTGTCGGAGAACCAGATCAACTCGGGAATTTCCTGCAGACATGGCGGACACCACGTGGCCCAGAAGTTGATGATGGCCCATCGCCCCCGGTAGCTGGAAAGCCTGAAAGGACGGCCG
>CAXMTM010000085.1:0-5237 GCA_964196385.1 Arenicellales bacterium | reverse complement strand
CGAACTGTCACCACCACCGCCCGTGCCCTTGATCCGGCGTCGCTTGCGCGAACTGCTGCCGTCATACATGGTGCCCGGCTATTTTGTACAAATCGACACCATCCCCAAACTCAGCAGCGGCAAGCCCGACAAACGGGCGTTACCCACATTCCTGCCGCAAACACGCGTCGACTACAACGTACCGACCGGGCCCGGCCGGAGCGGGGTTATGTCTTCCCGGTCAGGCTGAAGTAGTGGCGATGTAACGGACAATCTTATTTCGCATCGAAACCACGTGTTTGTTATTATCCGGTGTTCCCCCACAGCAATTCCACAAAGAGGCGAGTATGAAAAGCGACCCACACACTACCGCGCAGGATGATCGGAACGATATGGTTGAGCAGTTGGTGAAACAGTTGAAGGACGGCAGCGGTGAGAAATTTCCCGACTCCAGCGCCGCGGCCGGACCTGTAGGTGCTGAAGCACCCTTTCCCCCGTCCAGCGACAAGAGCGGCACACCGACCGGCGAATGAACAACGCTTTAGCTTTAAGAGAATTCGATGCAACCACCATTGATACGGAGCTGACACCATGACTGACGAAAACAGAATCTCATCCTGCAACTCAGGCGAATTCGATCAACTGGTCCGCAAGGTTGGTGACAGGAGCTGCGAGTTTTTTCCACCGTCCACCGAAAAGGCAGGTGTAGGCGGTGGTGAGTCTCCCGAGCGAGATTCCGAAAGAAGCACCGCTGAGGGCCCTGTCCGGACCGGGTAACAAAAGGCTTCACAGTTTTTAACACGCAGCGTGCGCGACAGCGACTGGCTATGGTCTGACACCGATGTTCTGGCTCGGCGCCGTGACAAGGCCGCCGCCGTCATTGCCGCAGTCTCGCAGGTGTTGGAATCTGAACTTCCCGACGACGTGCACGCCCGGGCGTACGTCGCCGCATTCCATCAGTTTCAGACTTTCTCCAATGCGACGCGCGATCGACTCGCTGCGGATCCGTACACGTACTATTGGGGCCGGCTGGCCTATGAACTGCTACAACTGACTCAGAACCCGGAGCGGACGCCGTTCGGTCTCGCCGGTTATTATTGCCAACAGACCGGCGTCGAGGCCGGCGAGGCCCTGCGCCGTCACCTGCACCGGTTTTCGAAGCTGCTCGTCGCGGCCGCATGTCTGGATGGTACCGACATGACGTTGGCTCACCAGCTCACGGTACAAACTCCATTCGCCGTACCAGGCACAGCGATGAGTTATGACACACAAGGAGAGATCGTAATCGCCGGCGTCAGCGGTGGAAAGATCGACGCTGTGCACGGCAGTAGAAAGAGGGAGCGTGTTCAGGCCAGCCAATACCCGGTTGTGGAATTTCATGGTTGTGAAATCCGATTGCAGCCGGCGGTATTCAATATAATTGCCAGCGGTATCCCATTGGGGGCATCGGAACTCAACCTTGACTCACAGACCAGGGTGACCCCACGACTTGTCCATGCCCTGACGTTGCTGCGCCAAATCGACGCCGGCGGATTTAATCAGGTTCGCGAGGGGATCCGCGTGGTGGCCCTGCGCCCCGCAGGGAAACCCGGCGAGTTGATCAACATCAGCCACTGTGACTTGCCTGGAGCGATCCTGATTCACCCTTTTCCATCCCCCTATGAGCTGTGCAATATCCTGCTGCACGAATATCTGCACACCCGCTTGTTTGCTCTGGAGGAGCAAGGCCTTTTCCTCGATTCGCGAACAGACGACGGGCCACCGGAAAGCTTTTATTCGCCGTGGCGGGAAGACCAGCGCCCGGCACACGGATTGCTGCATGCCGCTTATGTATTCACCGGAATTGGGCGTTACTGGCTGAATGTTGTCCACACCGAAACCACTCCGGAGCCAATACGTGAACTTGCGAAGAGCCGTGTGCTGCGCGGTCTCTATCAGGTGCGTATCAGCCTCGCGCAACTGCGTTGTCACCAGCGCTTCGCGGAGGCTGGCCACATCGTTCTTGATCTGCTGGAAAAAACACATCACCAGCTCTGGGTAGAGGCCAAAAACACCGGTATTGGTTCAGACCTGCCGCTTTTGGCCTTCGTTGAAAATGACCCCGAATTTGCCGAAACTCTGGACGACACGGTGCAGGCGGTAGTAAAGCGCCACCTGCACAGATTTGCCGGGCCGGATCACGCCAACGACCTCGGCCGTCTGATTGCGACGCCGATCTGATCCAAACCGGGATACACCCTATAATCGGCTGCCACCGCAGTTACCCTGAGAGCACATAAGTGACAACACGTAATATTGCCATTTTTGAACTGGGCAAGATCCCGGAGGAACTCGACGACAATTATCCGTACTATCCAAAAATGATCGCTGAGTGGTTGTCCCCGTCCATGCCGGAGGCTACGTTCACGGGGATTTCACCGATACGCGGCGACAAGTTCCCGCCAGTGGATGCCTATGACGGATATATCTACTCGGGATCGCGTCATGGAGTCTATGACGGACTAGACTGGATCGAGCCCGTTAAATCCTTCATCCAGTCGGTTGCCAAAGTGCGTATATCTCAGTTCGGCATCTGTTTCGGGCATCAGATCATCGCCGAGGCGATGGGGGGTAAGGCGGTCAAGTCCGATAACGGCTGGGGCGTCGGTGTGCACACTTACGGCATGCGGTTACAAATGAGCGCTGACAACACGAAACCGGTGCCGGTCTTGGTAATGCACCAGGACCAGGTGATCGCCCTGCCGGATACTGCCGAGGTCATTGGCGGTAACGAATTCTGTCCGATCGGTGTGGCGCGATACCCTGAATCGATACTCACGGTTCAGTTCCACCCCGAGTTCAATATGGATTATATGGCAGACCTGCTGGACTTGCGCGGCGGGGTCACGATCCCCATAGAGCAGTCCGATGTCGCACGTGAGTCACTGGCACGGTCCCCTGAAGCGCGGCTGATTGGGGACTGGACCGCTGATTTCTTCCGCGGCTAGGAGTTTGTCGGATTTAGGTGTTCGTAGCGAGCATTGTGGGAAATCGAGATCAGTTTTTCGAGAATTTGAGGAGAATAGTGTACCTATTTAACGAAAATTATCGGGAAAATGAGCCGATTTCCCATAAGCGCAGTAGAATCATCCTAAGTCCGACAGACTCCTAACCTCGATTCGCCCGTCGAATGAGTTCCGAAATCTGGAATTGCTGTTCCGGACTCCCGTCGTGCTCTACCTCTCTGAGAATACTGAGCGCCTCTTCCATTTCGCCCATGTTCAGGTATGCCTGGGCGAGTTCCACTTTGACTGCCACCTCGTGCCACTGCCCGGATTGATTATCTTCATCAGTTGTGCCCGGGTCCCGCCCGCCGGATTCCGGTGCCGACTCCGCGCCCGGGGTCCCGCCGCGATCATCGACCAGTGCAATCGAGTCAAGATCGAATTCAAATCCCGGATCCACAGGTTCATCATTCAGATTCTCGTTACTCGCTCTCGCGCTTCTGTCAGGCTCGGGAAATGGGTGCAGATCCGATTCCACGGGGCCGGATGACCCGGCAATATTGTCGCTGGGCTGCCCGTTATCTGCATTCTCTTGCAGAACCCTCCCTCGATCCGTTGTTTCATCCAGCGGCAGCTCCCAGTCCAATGGCTCAAGGGGTGGTGGCGTGCTTTTTTCCGTGCCACCGGTGTCCGAAATTTTATCGGGTTGCAACGGGCTGTCTTTATGCATCTTGAGCCTCAATTCAACCACCTTGCTCCACACCATCGAATCAACTTCCTGTTCCTTCAGATCCAGATTCGAAACCAACGCATCAAACGACCTTACGTCGTCCGCCTGCTGGTAGATTTCCAGCAGCTTCACTGTCAGTTCGTGGCGATCCGGATCGTGGGCTGACGCTTCGCTCAGCACTTGCACGGCCTGGTCGACGCGTCCATAGGCCAGATAGACCTCGGCCTCGGCGAGTGGGTCGACTTCATCGGCCTCCATTCGGCCCATGCCTGCCATGGTCAATTCACTCATATAGCGCGGCTTCTTCTTCTTCTTCAATCCAGACAGCATGCTGGCTGAACCGTCAAACGCACTGCCCGTCAGTATACTGTCTTCGAAACTCCTCAGTGATCGACGTCGACGGATAAATATCCACAGCACAACCAGAAAAAGCATCGTGAAACCGGCAATCGCCATGCGCGTCATACCGTCGTCAGCCGCTTTGTCGAGCCAGTGCTCCCAGAAAGGGGGTGCGTCGCTGCGCGTATCGACCCTCATCCGCTTCTTCGTGACCGGTGTACCGTCCGCTTCCGCCGTGGGCTCTTCATCGACCATAACCGCGCCCCCGGGCGCGGTCAGGGACGCAAGCTCGGTAGACTCCACCCGGCCCTCCAACATGTCGATCAGCTGCGTTACCCGTTGCTGGAGATTCGTATTTTGCTGATCCCGTTTTTCCTGGTTTTCCTTCATGATCGCCATTTGCACGCGCATAGCGTTCATCTGTTCGCGCATTGCGTTGATTTGTTCCTCGGCCGCCGCCTTTATGGCCCCCATGTCAGTTCCGGCTCCGGACGATGCCGGGGACCCGGGTTGTTCGTCCTGCAAACCTTCTACCTGACCGCTCAAATCGCTGAAATCCTTTGGCGCCGGTTCCGCCCGCGCTACGCCGGGCTGCTTCAGCGCCTCGATCTGGGCTCGCAATTCACGAATTTCCGTTTGTGCTTCCGCCAGTTCGGCCGGGGCATCGGAAATCTCCGTCACTGGCGCCGTCTGTTGCCGCATCGTCGTAATTTTCCCGCGCAGGGCCTGGATCTCCTGATCGGCCGCCGCTTTCTTGAGGAAAGCGATCTGTTCGCGCAAGGTATTGATTTCGTCCTCGGCCTCGGTTCTTAGCGCTTCGAGTTCGGCCTCGGCACTGGTCAGGGATTTCATTTCCCTTTGTTTGTTTTCGAGCTCCGCAACCTGCTCTCTCAGCGTGTTTATTTCCCTGTCTATGGCCGCTCTCATGGCTTCGATTTCAACGTCCGTGTCCGGCGGAGCGATTGAATCACCGTCCTCCTCCCCGGATGTCGGAGGCGCAATCTTGAACGTGTATTTTTTCGTTGACTCCGCTTCGGTCGTCTCTGCGGACGTCTCATCGGGCCGGTCCTGTTCCGCAGCGACTTCTGTAGTCACCTCGTCCGACGGGGCAGCTTCGGCCTGCGGACCGGAATCGTCCTCTGAACTCAACTCCATCTCCACCTGGGGTTCTGCCGCGATCTCCTGTTGCGGTGCTTCGGCGGCAA
>CAXMTM010000084.1:0-7303 GCA_964196385.1 Arenicellales bacterium | reverse complement strand
AATTCCGATTGCACCTTTCCGGCGGCTCTGCGGGAACAGTTCGACAAGCTTCAGGATTCGGTAGCACGCTGCCGAAAGCCCACAGAACCCGGGTCACTGATGGGCGGCATTCATGCCATTGAACAGGTCGATGTGCTCGATGAAATAATGTCCAGGAGCAGGCCGACCGGGCCAGTGTCACCAGAATCCCCTGCGCAAAAAATGAACAAAGCCGCTGAAGATGGATTTTCAAATCTGCGAGGCATCTTTATCGACGAGTCCACGGATGTGCTGGCGCGTATCAACGGCAGCCTGGATGAATGGCGTGACGGTCAGCAGCAGATCAGGTCCATCGCTGACGTTAAAAGGGATCTGCACACCCTCAAGGGTAGCGCCTATGCCGCGGGTTTCGAGGTCATGGGAGACCTTAGTCACCAGACGGAAGCCCTGTTGGAAAGGCAGGAAAAGGGTACGCCGATGCGGGACGATGAGTTGCGGGCGCTGCTCGAGGAAGCACACGATACCTTGTCCGACATGATAATCCAGATTGGCCACGGCGCAACGCCGGCGGAGCCGGGGCACCTTCAAAACAGGTTGATTGAACTGATCAACGCCGAGCCGGATGAGCATACGGGGTTTGTCTCTGCCCGTGGTGTTGAGCATGTGGAGGGTGCTTTCAAAACGGGTCGCGATGTATTGCGCATAAATACGGAGATGCTCGACAAGCTTGTCAACTATGCCGGGGAGTTGAGCATAACGCGAGCCCAGATGCAGGAACACCTGGGCGGCCTCAGGTCGAATTTTGGTGAACTCAGGAACAATGTAAAGCGATTCACCGGACAGCTACGGCAGCTGGATCTGCAGGCCGACAGCCAGATTCGTTCTCGCCTCAAAGAGCCGTCACAGGGGCTGGCGGACGAGGATTCGCGTAGCAGTGAGTTCGACCCGCTGCAGATGGATCGCTACACCAGGTTACAACAAATTTCCCGGGGCCTGTCTGAAAGCCTGGATGACCTGATCACCATACAAACCGATATCAATCGCTTCATACACCAGAGCGAATCCGTGCTGCAACAGCAGGCGCAGCTCTGTTTTGAGTTGCAGGACGGCTTGATGAGTACGCATCTGGTGCCGTTCTCAACACTCTTGCCCAGATTGAGGCACCAGGCAAGACAGACAGCCCGGGATCTGGGTAAGGAAGTGGAACTGCAAATGAAAGGAGGCGAGGTTAAAATAGACCGCGAGGTACTGGACGGTATCTCGGAAGCATTGGACCACATGATTAGAAACGCCCTGGATCACGGAATCGAGGACCCGGTGCACAGGCAGGAACTGGGTAAACCCGGATCCGGCACCATACTCATAGAGTGCACACAAAGAGGTAACCAGGCGGTAATCCGGTTTGGCGACGATGGCGCCGGTTTAGGGGCCGAACGGATCCGCGATACTGCGATAGCTCAGGGCCTGATGAAAGAAGATGACCCCATCTCTGATCAGGACGTTATCCAGCTTATAGTGTTACCGGGCTTCACCACCGCCGCCAAAGTAACCCAGTTGTCCGGCCGGGGCGTCGGCATGGACGTCGTACACAACGCAGTGAGGAGATTGGGCGGCAGCATCACCGCGGACAGTCGGCCGGGTGAAGGAGCTGTATTTGAAATCAACCTGCCGCTGTCCCTGTCCATAACACAGGCAATCTTCGTACGTTGCGGGCATCAAGAGTTTGCCATCTCTTTGAACGTCGTTCAGAACGTGATGAAAGTGGATGCCGGTGAATTAAATATTCTCCCCGATGGCGGCCAGGTCCAGTTCGAAAAAGATGGAAGGGTTTACCCGTTGATCGACCTGCCCAGAAGGTTCGGCCTTGCATCCGGTGTCGAGGAGGAAAAACGCGTGGCCATCCTCATCATTCGTATGGGTGCCAGGGAGGTTGCCGTAAAAGTAAGTGAGCTTCTGAGTACCCGGGAAGTGGTGGTGAAGTCTCTGGGCAGGCACATATCCCGCATGGAAGGAATTGCCGGTGCAACCATCCGGGGCGATGGCAGTGTGGTCATTATCCTGGATCTGGCAGCACTTTGGGTGGCGGATGAACGGCATGGCGTGACGGATGCTACGGCCCCGGAACAAACACAAAGATCGACGATGGTGATGGTGGTCGACGATTCACTAACAGTCCGCAAGGTCACCGCCCGGAACTTGTCGCGCCACGGCATGGAGGTGGTGATGGCGAAAGATGGCATCGATGCCATAGAACAGATGGCTGAAAGACTTCCGGATTTGATGCTGGTGGATATCGAGATGCCGCGCATGGATGGGTATCAACTGACTGAACACGTCAGGAATGACCCGCTCAAGAAGGGGATCCCTATTGTGATCATCACCTCCCGGGCGGGGGTCAGGCACAAAGAGAAGGCAATGGCTCTGGGGGCCAATAGTTATCTGACCAAACCTTATCAGGAAGAAGAACTGATCGCCTGTGTGGAAGATTGCCTGCAGTTATTCCAGCGCGATGCTGCCGACTCCTGAATCATGCAGCAAGGCTTTCATTTTCAAATTACCGAAGGGCCGCACACGTTTCTTCTGGCCGGTGACGACGTGATTTCTCTGCACAGCCGGGATCAAATGCAAGTCGACTCACGGCCAAGAGGAACCGTGACGGCGTGGATCGATAAAAAAGACATACGCTGGAGCGCGGTGCGCCTGGGGCAGGTGCTCGGATTCGAGGCCGGTGAATGGGGCCAGGCAGTATTTATGGAGGCCACGGACCCGGTGGTTGGAATCATGGCGGAGCGGGTGAGCGTGATCGAGAACCATCGCGTTGGCATCATAAAACCGTTTACCGTGGTCGGCAGCCTGGCGGGGGACAGTTCCGTATATCGCGGGGTCCGAATCGGTGCTGGTGATCCGGAACTGGTCCTGGACAGGGGCGGTCTGGCTGAACTGGTGGAAAAGGTTCTGCTCAAATAACGATGAATCCTTCAGTACCCGTTTTATTGGTGCCCACCGGGGCCGGGTCGCTGGTATTTCCCAGTGCCATGGTGAGCGAAGTACTGATCAAAACTGATATTCACCCTGTCCCGGGCACCAGGGTCTGGGTATTGGGCTACTGTATATGGCGCGGAGTTCCGGTGTCGGTGGTTTCCCTTGATATGCTGCTTGGAATAGAAAGCGGCCACGGCGACGTACGCAGAATCGTGGTGATGTATCCGCTGCCCGGGCGCAGGCCGTACGATTATATCGCTGTCGCTACCCATTCCGAACCGCGCGCTATGTACATCGAAGGCGAGGTGCAATCAGCCTCCAAACCGACCGGTTTGCGGCAGCGCTACGTAGCGAGCTTGCTGGAACTGCCGCAGGGGCTGGGCATCATTCCGGATTTTCAGGCCTTGAAAGCAACGTATTATTCACAGGAAGTAAACCGGGGACAGTATACTTATTAAATGCCATGTGACTGACTTCGGGGAATAACCCAAACTTTAATAAGTATACTGCCCCCGGTTTACGGTTTACTACTCTGAAGTGGCGATTGAAATCCCTTCCCAGGCGACATCACACAGGAGTTCGATCTCATCGGGCGTGATTACGTAGGGCGGCATGAAGTAGACGACATTACCCAGAGGGCGCAACAGCGCCTGGTTCTGGATGGCGTATTCATAAACCTTGATACCGCGGCGTTGTTGCCATGGAAAGGGCGTTTTCAATACCTTGTTCTGGGCCATCTCGATGGCGACGATCATCCCGGTTTGCCGGACATCCGACACGAAGGGGTGCTCGTGGAAGCGCTGCACGGCTGCAGCCATATAAGCACTTAAAGCCTTGTTGTTCTCTATGGTGTCGTTGTCTTCGAACAGCTCCAGCGTAGCCAGCGCCACGGCACAGGTCAGCGCGTTTCCGGTGTAGCTGTGTGAGTGCAGGAACCCTTTCAGGCTCTGATAGTCGTCGTAAAATGCCTGGTAGATCTGGTCATTGGTAACCACCGCGGACATGGGCAGGTACCCGCCCGTCAGGCCCTTGGCGAGGCACATGAAGTCAGGGGTGATGCCCGCCTGCTCGCAGGCGAACATGGTGCCTGTGCGGCCGAACCCCACCGCGCACTCGTCGGCAATCAAATGTACATGGTATCGATCACACAACTTTCGAATTTTTTTCAGGTATACGGGGTGATGCATACGCATACCTCCGGCGCATTGCACCAGGGGCTCAACTATCACCGCGCAGACACTGTGGGCATACTTTTCCAGGGTTTGCTGCAGATCATCCGCCCGCCTCGAAGAGTATTGTTCCCAGCTTTCTCCGGATTCGCGGTTGTAGCAGTCCGGCGAGGGGACTGTGTGCGGTTTCAGCAGTAGTGGCTCGAATATATCTTTGAATATTGAAACATCACCTACCGAAAGGGCACCGATGGTTTCACCGTGGTAACTGTTCTCCAGATTGATGAACTCGGTTTTGCCGGGATTTCCGCAATTTCTCCAATACTGAAAACTCATCTTCAATGCGATCTCCACGGCAGCCGACCCGTTTTCCGCATAAAAACATCTGGTCAGATTCCCCGGAGTTATTTCGGCCAGTCTTTCCGACAGATGCACTACGGGTTCGTGCGTACAACCCGCCAGAATGACATGCTCGAGTTGACCGGCCTGTTTTTGCAACGCCGCGTTTATGTGTGGATTGGCATGGCCGAAAAGATTGACCCACCAGGAACTGATGGCGTCTATATATCGTTTGCCGTCCAGGTCTTCCAGCCATACCCCTTGTCCACGGCGGATGGGTATGGGCGGCAGGTGCTCGTGGTCTTTCATTTGCGTACAGGGGTGCCACACCGTACGCAAATCCCGGTCGATCAGTCGTTGATTGTTGGACATGAGTTATAAGTTGTTGTGTGGGTAGAGATAAATTAACATCATCCAGCTTGCAGTGGGAGTTTGTTACAATACCGGGCCGGTAAATTTTTCCTGAAGATCGCTTCCCAATGTCATTTTCTTACCCGTCAGGCACAGAAGTCGCGGATATGGTTCGTAGCGTGGGACGTACTGTGCTTGCCGGAGGCCTGCAATCCGATATCCAGATCAAGCGAGACGGGAGCTTCGTCACCCAGCACGACCTCGATATCCAGACAAGATTATTCGATATGCTGCGATCCCGGTGGCCTGACGTGCCTCTGCTGGGTGAGGAAATGCCGGAAGACCAGCGTGAAGAAATCATCTCGAATGCAGAGTGCTTCTGGTGCCTGGATCCACTCGACGGCACAACCAATTTCACCTCGGGCCTGCCTTTTTACGGCATATCCCTGGCCTTTATCGAACACGGGCTGGCTCGGCTGGGGGTGGTCTATGATCCGGTCCGGGATGAATGTTTCATGGCGACGTCCGGCGGCGGAGCGGTTTTGAACGGCGTCCCGCTCAAAACCATGCAGACATCACGCAGTTTGCATTGTATCGCCTGTGTGGATTTCAAGCGCTTGGCGCGTACACTGGCCGAACACCTGGTGGCTCAGCCTCCATACAAATCCCAGCGAAACCTGGGTGCCTGTGTGCTGGAATGGTGCTGGTTGGCTGCAAACAGGTTCCAGTTGTATCTTCATGGCGGACAGAAGCTGTGGGACTATGCCGCCGGCAACCTCATTCTGCACGAAGCCGGGGGCGCCGCGGTCACCCTTGACGGTATCCAGATTCCGGTCCAGGGCCAGTTCAGGACCAGGAAACTATCCGTAGTGGCGGCCAGCAATCCGGCGCTGCTGGACGACTGGCTGTCATGGATCCATGATCGCGCGGATCTTTACAATTTACTGATAAGTACACAAGGCGTTAATTCCGCGAAGTGAGTGAGGGCTCGTCAATCCCGCCAGTATTGCGGGCCAGTGGTCAACAACCTGATATAAAAACACGGGTAACGATTCGTCTATGAATATAGATGCTGAAAAGTTTTCGATGTCACGGCGCCAGTTGGCCAATGCGATCCGCGCGCTCAGTGTGGATGCGGTCCAAAAGGCGAAATCAGGGCACCCGGGTATGCCCATGGGCATGGCCGATATCGCAGAGGTGCTGTGGAGAGATTTTCTCAAACACAATCCGGCCAATCCCGAATGGGCCGATCGGGACCGTTTCGTCCTGTCCAACGGGCATGGCTCGATGCTTTTGTACTCACTACTGCATTTGTCGGGTTATGACCTGGGCATCGCGGACTTGAAAAACTTCAGACAACTCCACTCCAGAACCCCCGGGCATCCGGAATATGGTGACGCGCCGGGTGTGGAGACCACTACGGGGCCCCTTGGGCAAGGCATCAGCAACGCGGTGGGGATGGCTATAGCGGAGAAGGTGCTGGCGGCCCGCTTCAACAAAGACGGTCACGCCATCATCGATCACCATACCTACGTCTTCCTCGGTGACGGGTGCCTGATGGAAGGAATTTCCCATGAATCATGCTCCCTTGCCGGCACCCTGGGGCTGGGAAAACTGATTGCATTCTGGGATGACAACGGGATATCTATCGACGGTGATGTCAGGGGCTGGTTTACCGAGGATAGTGCTGCACGGTTCGAGGCTTATGGCTGGCATGTCATTCGGCAAGTCGATGGACACGATGCGGACAGCGTACATGCAGCCATAGTAGAAGCGCGCACACAATCAAACCGCCCGAGCCTGATCTGTTGCAAAACCGTGATTGGTTGGGGTTCACCCAATAAACAGGGTACCGCCGGCGCGCACGGCGCGGCGCTGGGGGAAGAGGAAGTAGCTCTGGTCAGGGAGACCATCGGATGGCCTTTCGACCCTTTTATCATTCCCGAGCAAATATATTCAAAATGGGATGCACGCCTGCGGGGGGCGGAACTGGAATCCGGGTGGAACAGCCAATTCGCAGCCTACGGCTCCGCGTTTCCTGAACTTGCCGCCGAATTACAGAGGAGACTTCGCGGCGAACTGCCGGCGCAGTGGCAACAGACGACAGACCGTTTTATCAGTGCTCTGGATACGGCGGGGGAGAAAAAAGCCACCCGGATATTTTCCCAGTCCTGCCTGGAGGCCTATGGGTTGACCCTGCCGGAGTTGATGGGGGGGTCTGCCGATCTGACCGGTTCGAACAATACGAACTGGTCCGGATCCAGGGCCTTGACCGCTGAAGCCGCCGATGCCAATTACATATATTACGGTGTGCGTGAATTTGCCATGTCTGCGATAATGAACGGTCTGGCATTGCACGGCGGTTTCATCCCCTACGCCGGGACCTTTCTGGTATTCTCGGACTATGCGCGCAATGCGGTTCGAATGGCCGCGTTGATGAAGTTGCGCAGTATTTTCGTCTACACCCATGACTCCATCGGCCT
>CAXMTM010000083.1:0-15163 GCA_964196385.1 Arenicellales bacterium | reverse complement strand
AGCCCGGAACAGAACGGAGGCGGTAAGATGGTTGAGACTTGCCGCGGAACAGGGTGATAAGGTGGCGCGCAAAAACTTAAGCGCCCTGGGCGCCCAGATTCCGAACTGAATAAATCTGCGCAAAGGTCGCGCAGAAAATGGTGTTGGAATTTCAGGTTTTCCGTGCTATCCGATGGAGTATGGGCAGTTCGAGATCGAACTGATCGCCGTAATCCAGCGCACGCCGAAGGCGTTGAACCGCGGTTCTGCCCTGACACTTGTGCCGGGGATCACCTTGAAATGCCACCAGCATAGCAGCGATCAAACCATCCCTGTCCAGCTTTGTCCCGGTAAGTTTGTCCTGTACATCGAGCACCTCGCCGGCCACGGCCCTGACCAGCATTTCATTTTCAGCCCATAACTCACCCACCGTACCCCCGGTACTCAAACCGCATATATTGGTCACCAGAATGTACAGATTCTTGCGGACCAGTTCGAACAACATGTCCTTTTCTTTTTGGACGATCACGCAGGGGATTTCAAGAGTGTTCAACGCTTCACTGATCCGAGTTGCATGGTGACCGAAAAGTGGAGACGGCACGACCACTTTCACATCCTGCCCTTTCTTTTTCTCAAACCACACCGACATGATGGTCGGATCCTCCAGGCCGTACGGCGCCCAATTCCCGGGCAACAACTCATTCTGTAGCAATACCACCCGGTCCCGCCATATACCCGGCATTCCGGATAATACAGGCTGAAGGTCTGCTTCACCGACACTGATCAGTACCAGTTGCGGCTCCGGCAGCAAGCGTGCTGCCAACTCCTGATCTTCCCCCCGGTTTACCGGATACACCGGGTACCCGCTGCGTAAGAAAGCTCTGGCAAAAACGCCGCCGATTTCTCCGATGCCAATAATGACGAGGGCATTTCGCATTTCTATTTAAACGGATTCAGCGCAGTGGCGCTCAGACACATAATGGCCCCGAACGGTCTGTTGCAGGGAACCTTGCGTGGCCGGTGGCTGCAATGCATAAGCAACTTCATCAATCAGTTAGCATAAGGGGTGGAGTATACTCAATCTTCGTAGTCTACTCTTACACAACCACTGGCAATGACCCGAACATCAGCACCCACTCACTCTACCGGCACGCAGCGTTACCGGGAGACCAGGCGCATCACGTTGATCGGCGGCGTACTGGATCTGGTTCTGGGAATCCTCAAGATCGCCGTTGGTAAACTTTCCTTCTCACAGTCCCTGATCGCGGATGGCGTCCACTCACTGTCGGATTTGGTGACCGATGTGCTGGTCATCTGGGCCGCCAAACAGGCCAGTCGCGAGCCCGACGCGGATCACCCCTACGGGCACCAGCGCATTGAAACAGTGGCTACCATCGTGCTCGGTCTGCTGCTGGTCAGCGTGGCCGGAGCCATCGGGATCAACGCTGTCGAAGGCCTGATCGGCGGAGAAAAACAGCCCACGCCCACTTTCTGGGCATTGATTGTGGCCGCCATTTCCGTACTGAGCAAGGAGTTCATTTATCGGTGGACGATGCGGGTTGCGGATCGCATCAAGTCGGCCCTCCTGCGCAGCAATGCATGGCACAGTCGCAGCGATGCTCTGTCCTCCATCATCGTCATCATTGGCGTCGGTGGCAGCATGGTCGGCATTACCTCGCTGGACGCGATCGCGGCCGTCATTGTGGCACTGATGATCGTGTATATCGCTGCAGTGATGGTGTGGCAGGGCGTCCGGGAATTGATCGATACGGGTGTAGATGCGGGGCAATTCAAGGCGATCGGTGAGACTGCAAAAAGAATTGAAGGGGTTTCCGACATTCACGGCCTGAGAACCCGGCGCATGGGGTCTGATGTCTTCCTGGACGGCCACGTTCTGGTCGACTCAAAACTCAGTGTTTCAGAGGGCCATCACATCGGGGAGGCGGTTCACAGCAGCCTCAAATCCGGTTTTGAGAATATTGCCGATATTACGATCCATATAGACGCCGAAGATGACGAGGCCTATCAGAAATCTTCACACCTGCCCCTGCGCTCCGAACTCATCGCACGGCTCAGGCAATATTGGCGAAACATCCCGGAGTCGGATACGATTGACCGTATCGTTCTGCATTACATCAACGGCCGTGTTGTCGTCGAAGCACGGCTTCCAGCAGATCAATTCCAGACACTGGATGAGGCCAGAAACAGCGGTTACAAATTACGTTCTGCATGCGAGGACGACGAGCAGATCGAACACGTCGAAATTTTGTTCTACTACGCAACTTCCCCATAACCCCGTGTTTGCAAATCCTGTATGCACCATTACATCGGAGCAGACCGGAATCCAGGAGCCATGGCCTTTATCGGCACCGCTGGATCCCGGCCTGCGCCGGGATGACGGCTGTATGTCCTTAAGTAGGCGCTATTCGGGTTGGGGGCTAGCTTCCCGTCTTGCCGTCTGAGAGCCGTTTGTATCCGACGTTTTTTGACTGGTAATAGCTGGACAGCGATTCGACGCCTTTTTCCCGTCCGTAGCCGGATTTCTTGAAGCCACCGAAAGGCGTTTCCATGCCGCCTACTCCCCACTCGTTGACGTGGACCTGCCCTGCATCCAGCCGCTCGGTGCACCAGATAGCGCGATCCAGGTCGTTGGTGAAAATCACCGCGGCGAGTCCGTAATCGGTGCCGTTGGCGATTTCGATGGCTTCTGTTGCAGTGGAAAACCTGAGCATGGAGAGAACAGGACCGAAAATTTCTTCTTTGTTCACACGCATATCAGGTGTTACTTCGGCAAGAATGGTCGGCATCATGAAGTGACCGGGTGTTTCGTTGATCCGCCGTCCGCCCACTGCCGCGCACGCCCCTTCCTGCACTCCATTGAGGGCATAACCCTCGACCCGGTCCAGTTGAGCGGCCGAGATCAACGGCGTGATATCGCAGTCATCGATACCCGCTCCGATTTTCAAAGCTTTTGTGGCAGCCACCATTCGCTCCCGAACTTCGTCATAAACATCGTTATGCACGATCAGGCGTGACATGGCATCGCAAACCTGCCCGGAATTCATGAAGATGCCAGCCATGGAATTGGCGATCACCGCATCCAGGTCGGCATCGGGGAAAACGATACTCGGCGATTTACCGCCGAGTTCCATGACACAGGGAATGACGGTTTCCGCCGCCGCCCGCATAATGCTTTTTCCGGTGGCCACCGAGCCGGTGAAAACGATATGGTCGATATCGGGGTGGCTCGCCAGAACTGCGCCCGCCTCCTCGCCGGTGCCACATATGATATTGACGGCACCTTCAGGGAAACCGGCCTGTTCGGCCAGTTCACCATAAACGTAGGCCGACAACGGATCGAGTTCGGCTGTCTTGACAACCGCCGCGTTACCCGCGGTCAGCGCCGGCGCCAGCGAGCGGGCTACCATCTGATTGGGGAAGTTCCACGGAACAATATGGGCCGTGACGCCATAGGGGTAGGGAACGACGTAATCCACATAACCGTCCCCGAGGGGAATGTACCGGCCTTCGATCTTTTCCGCCATACCGCCGTAATACTCAAAGTATCGGGCCGAACCCTCCACCTCGGACATCGCCTCGGAGATGCGCTTGCCGCAGTCCAGCGTGATCAGGCGAGCGATTTCTTCTGTTCGCTCGCGCAGTTTGCGCCCCATATCGATGACCATGCGGCCCCGGTCCATGGGGCGCATGCCAACCAGCGCCCGCGAATCGACGCAGGCACGCGCAGCGGCAACTGCATTATCCACATCCTGTGCCTTCGTACGGGCCACCTCGGCCAGTATTTCCCCGTTGGCCGGGTTTTCTATAGTCAGGCGCTCACCCTGGGTGCCATCGACCCATTTACCACCGATGAAGTTTTGCCAATAGGTTCTGACATCGCTGCTCATCTTACTACTCCTCATTTATGTAATGCCTCAACGGCGCCCTCAATACTCCGTGCAGCCGGAAACTTTAAACACCCCTACCAACGTCCGTTACCGGGCTGCATGTCTTTGCGATCCAGTCGAATGTCGAAATTCCGGCGAATTCTTTCATCGTCTTTTCCGTCGATGTGGTCGGGGTAGTGGCTGCTGAGAATCTCATGCAAGCGGGCGTGTCCCCGTTCACGCAAAATCGGATGGCCGGCTTCATTCCATTCCTTGATGCTCATACGATCGGCTATTTGTGGATAAACGTATTCCGACTCCATCAACTGCAGAGTCGATTCGTGGCCGAGGAAATGTCCCGGCCCTGCGGTAACATCCGCAATTACGTCGACAGAGAGTGATTCGTCGGTGACCTCGATGCCGCGAACGGTCCGTTGCACACCCGATAACAAATCGGTGTCAAGCAGAAAGGATTCCTGTGAACAGGCCATGATGTCGGCGAGTATGCCGGTAGTCTGGGCGATCATGTTGCCGCCGGCCAGCGCCGGCAGGGTCGCCAGATAACCCTTTTCCCACCCGGCCTGCAGGTCCGGCTGTTTCGAACTCGACATACCGGACGCAATGCTCGAGGGAATATCATAAAAATGCGCCATCTGGGCCGCGCCCGCTGCCAGTAGAGCCATCTCGCCACTGCCCCCTGCAAAAGCTCCCGTACGCAGGTCCGAAACGAAGGGCCAGTGACCCATGAAAAGTGGATGCCCCGGCTTCAACAGGTTCATCGCAGTCAGGGCGGCCAGCACCTCGGCATTGCCCTGAACCAGTGTGCCGGCCAGGGCGGCCGGCGCGGTAGCCCCGGCCTGTCCGACGGAAATGAGGATCGCCGGCATGTCGTTGCGCGCCGCTGCATCCAGTACCCGGCAAGCATCTTCGACAAACCGCATCGGTGGCACCACGAACGTGACGATGGCCTCGGCGAAAGGGCGCTGACGCCATTTTATTCCCGAGCCGTCGCCGCCCAGTGACATGTCGAACATGGCGACCGTCCTGTCCAGGTGTTCGGGTTGGAAAAAACTGGTGATAAAGTGCTTTGAGGTTGCCGACATGATGGCGTAGGCAGTGTTGATGTCCAGATGCTCGGCCTCGATTACATCGCGGGCGATACACGAACGGATGACGAAATGCATGTTGTCGAGGACATCTTCCAGCCGCGAATTGTCGTAGAGGTCGAGCAGAGTCGTCTCGCGAAATCTATTGGTCACGATGTCGAGGATTTCGACGGTAGCACTGCCGCCGCCGAAATGGACGCGCGAGCCGGACACATCGAGGTCATATTGTGGATCTCGACCAAAAACAGTGAACCCTCTGCCGGCTATGGCGATGCAGTCCTCTACCAGATCGCGTGGGAAGCACAGGCGATTGTTTTCGGTTAGTCGTCCGCCGGCAGCCACGACCCGGTCGCGCCATTCATCAATGGGATCGGCAATTCCGATGTTTTCGAGCAGATCAAGAGAGGCGCGATGTATCCGCTCGACTTCATGATCCGTCAACGGCTTGTAGCGGCCGCCTTCCATACCCGGCCAAACCGGGCGTTGCCTTGGTCCTGCGGCTCGCATCCTCAGCCGGCCCTGGCGGCCACCGGCGCGTTTTTTTCTGGTACCCGCCGTGGCGGGCGCTTTCGATGCTGCCTCGTGCCCCATAGTTTTATCATCGGCAAAGCTGGCCATCAGGTGTACCCCCTGAAGCGTTTGCGGACAAGGCCGGAGAATACGTAATTGATCATTGTCGTATAGTCGAAGACCGGCAGGCCGACGGCCTCCTGAACCGCCACCGCGTAAGGCGGTAAATCAGTGCACTCGAAAAGGATGGCTTTCACCGTACGATCATTCGCCACCAGTTCCAGGGCGACGTGAACGACCTCGGCCTCGACCTTGTCGAAATCAAGCTCACCCTTTTCGGCATGTATGGCAGCGTAAAAACAGGGCTGATCTTCCATGCCCGCCAGCTGCACAGGGACATCGACACCATTTGTCGCGATGTTGAGATGTTGCGGCGACAAGGTTTTCGCATTGGCGGTGATGATGCCCACCTTTTCACCGGATTTGAGCATGCGCGAGATCAATGGCAATTGCAGCAAACTGGACATAAACACCGGCACGTCGAATTCCCGTGCCATTTGGTCCTGGAACAGAATCATGAACCCGCAGTTGCCGGTGATCGCACTGACCCCTTCGCGGACCAGTTCCCGGCCGGCCTCGATCAATAACGGCGACAGGTTCGGATCCGGGTCGAAAACCACTCGCTGCATGGTCGCTCCCCTGACCACTGCGTACCTGACGGGATAGGCAAACGTCGTGGCATTGCCGGGGCTGCCCGGAGGAAACGGCATGAAAGTTTCCATCATAATGATACCGATGGCTTCGCCGAACGTAGTCTGCCCCTGTACCGCTTTGTAAATCCTGCCGTTACCCATGTTCAACCTCTTTGGCTTTGTACCAATCGCCCATTAAAAATATTTCCAGCTTTGCATCGGCATGCCCGGCATCGACGTAACCCATGGCGAGGCTCCTGGCGGTACAATGACCGTAGCCGCCTGAAGTTGTGCGCCCGACGACCTTGCCGCCTTTAACCCGGATTGGCTCCGCGCCACGGGCATCGAAATCATCGTTGCCGAACACCTCAAGACAAACGAGCCTGTGCCTGACACCTCGTTCCAATTCGTCCAGCAGGGCCTGCCGGCCCCTGAACGATGTCCTGCTGAAATCGATTATCCCTTGCAGGCCGGCTGCGCAGGCCGAGAACGAGCGGATCAAATCCGAACCCCAGCCCGGTATGGCCTTTTCCAGTCTGAGCGAATTTTCCGCACGGGCGCCGTAGAGTGTTGTCTGCCGATTCTTGCCGGCCTCCTCCAAAGCCAGAAAGATATGACGCAAATATTCGCTTCGGGAGTGGATACACCAATCGCTCAAGGCCAACCGAACGGCGCGCGCAGGCGCCAGACCCGCGGTAATATTCTGCACGGTTCCCGGCGGGAAAGCCTTTTCGGAAAGATCGCTTTCCGTCACCCGGGAGAGCAGTTCCCGCGCCTTCGGTCCCGACACGGTAAGGGCGGCCTCACTTCCAGTCAGGTTGTCGAGCCGCACCGAGGCGTCACCGGGAAGGTTTTTCAACAGCAGATCCAGATCGTAGCGCTCGGCGGCAGCGGCGCTGATCAGCAGGAAGCGATCGGCGGCTTCGTGCATGACGGAAAATTCGGAACGCACCATGCCCTCCGCTGTCAGCGCATAGCCGGCGGCCGTCCGCCCCTCTTCGGGCAGCCGCGTACACAAAATGCCTTCCAGCATCTGTGCTGCACCGAAGCCGGAAACCAGAAACCTGGCAGCGTGGCTGACGTCGGCGATGCCGGCACCACTTCGTGCCCGACGGCACTCCTCGCCAACGTGGTTGAAATAGTTGGGGCGCCGGAACGAACAGTTATCCCTCGGCTCGACACCATCCGGCGCGAACCAGTTGGGGCGCTCCCAACCGTAAACGGCACCGAAGACAGCTCCGCGGGCTGCCAGCAGATCGTGAATCGGACTGGTTTTGAGTGGCCGGCCCGCCGGAAGTTCTTCTTCGGGCTTTGGTAACAAGTAGGTGTGCTCGTAGGCCTCCTCGGTCTTCAGGGCGGAGTATTTACGTGTGGCGAATTTGCCGTAACGACGAGAATCACACGGCCACATGTCTATACCCGGTTCACCCTCGACAATCCATTCTGCCATCTGCCAGCCGATGCCCCCTGCCAGGGTAATGCCGAAGGGATTGCCTTCGGCCAACCAGAAATTCCTGAGTCCGTAGGCCGGGCCCACCGTTGGCATATCGTCCGGCGTATAAGGCATGGGCCCGTTGACGACGTTTTTGATGCCGGCGATTTCCAGGTCGGGCACCCGCTGCGCAGCCTTTTCCAGATAGGGCAGCAATGGGTCAAGGTCATCCGGAAACAGCTGGAAACTAAAATCGGGCGGGACTTCATCGACGAAGACCGTGGTGCCTTTTTCCTCGTAACAACCCATGGCCAGACCGAATCCTTCCTGGCGGACATAGAAAGAGCCCTCCGGGTCGCGCATAACCGGCAGTTCCGGCAGGCCGGCTGCACGGCGCTCAACCAGTGCGGGTATGTCGCCGGTGACGATGAACTGATGCCTGACCGGAACCGATTGCGCATCCAACCCGACCAAAGCCAGGGTTTGTCTGGTGTGGTTGCCTGAGCAACTGATCACGTGCTCGCAGATGATTTCACCCTGATTGGTCTTCACCAGCCAGCCACCACCGGGGCGTTGTTGCAGGGCGGTTACTTCCGTCTGGCGGCAAATCTGAGCACCACCGTGACGAGCACCGGCGGCCAGCGCCTGGGTAAGATCCGCAGGTGAAATATGACCGTCTTCGGGATTGTAGACGCCGGCCAACACGCCATCCGTCTGCATCAGTGGCCATATTTCCCTGATTTCGTCAGGGCCGAGCATTTCCACCCTGACACCGGCGGCCCGGGCCACGCTCAGATAGCGTTTGAACTCATTCAGACGATCCGGGTGGGTGGCCAGACGCAAGTTGCCGCAAACATGAAAACCGGGGTTTTGCCCCGTCTTGTGTTCCAGTTGTTTATATAAATCGACGCCGTATTGGTTGAGACGGCTGATGGTGTCGTTGAGGGTATACAGAATGACATGACCAATGGCGTGCCATGTGGACCCGGCGGTCAGTTCATTACGTTCGCACAACACCACATCCGACCAGCCTTTTTGTGTCAGATGGTAAAGAACACTGCATCCAACCACGCCTCCGCCGACAACAACAGCGCGCGCATAGGCTTTCATCAATCCTTAACCTTAACCGTCCAGCTCGTCGAACACCTTGCTGGCGATACGGAAGCACTCGACACCGACCGGAATCCCACAGTAGACGGCAATCTGCGTCAAGATGGCTTTCAACTCCGCCCTGGTCAGTCCGTTGCTGATGGCGCCCCGGAAATGCAACTCCCATTCGTGCATCCGGTTCATCGCCGCGATCATGCCGAGGTTGAGCATGGAGCGCTGTTTGCGGTCCAGGGTGTCGTCACCCCAACAGGTGCCCCAGCAGTATTCCGTCACCATTTCCTGAAAATCGCGGTTGAAATCGTCGGCATTGTTCATTGATTTCTCGACATATTCGGCGCCGAGTACGGACTTACGCGCCGCCAGTCCTGCTTCAAATCGTTCTTTGCTCATAGTTTTTTACTCCGTCAAGTGATGTAGTGATCTGCTATTTCCAGTGTTGAGTCGAGTACACCGCAGGCGAACCTGAGGTCACCCTCGGAAATATTAAGCGGCGGTGTCAATCGAATAATATTGGAGAAACCGGATAGATAAAGCCCTGCGCTCATCGCAAATTTCATCATCTCCTGCATGATTGCGGCAGCACTGCCTTTGGCATTGAATGGAACAAGTGGTTCACGGGTTTCCCTGTCTCTCACCAATTCCACTCCGTAAAACAACCCCTTGCCACGAATGTCACCGATTGAGGGGT
The DNA here is from genome assembly GCA_964196385.1 of Arenicellales bacterium. Lineage (GTDB taxonomy): Bacteria > Pseudomonadota > Gammaproteobacteria > Arenicellales > JAANXG01 > JAHEKE01. Next base: position 5,759 of record CAXMTM010000083.1, on the reverse strand, counting down.
GTTTGTCGAAAAGTTTTTGCAGCATTGCTGAGAGGATCACCCCGCTCGCTGCTGTACGATTTACGATATCCTCGTCAATATATGCACGAATCGAAGCAACCGCAGAAGCGCAGGCAAGTGGATGGCCTGCATAGGTCAACCCACCCGGGAATTTATTTTTCTTTAACCACCCGGCAATCGGCTCCGACACCACCATTGCACCCAATGGGACATAACCCGAGTTCATACCCTTGGCGACACAGAGAATATCCGGAACAACATTCCAGTGTTCACATGCAAACCATTTTCCTGTACGTCCGAATCCAGCCATCACCTCATCGAGTATCAGCAAGATGCCATACTTGTCACAGACTTCGCGAATTGACTGCAAATAACCCTCTGGTGGAACGATAATACCGTTCGTTCCGGTGACAGTTTCCAGTATGACCGCAGCTACCGTAGCTGGATTCTCATACATCAGGATTTCTTCCAGATGAGGGGCGCCGGTGCAGACCGGGCAAGGTTCCGGATGGCCGGCGGAGCAACGATAGGTGTATGGATCATACATCCGCACAACGCCCGAATCGCAGGCTTCAGACAATTGATGTCGCGGGTCTCCGGTGAGGCTCAGCGCACCGGCCGTCGCACCGTGGTACGAACGATATCGGGCAATGACTTTCTGCCGACCCGTGTAGTGGCGGGCAAGCCGGACCGCGTTTTCATTGGCGGTAGCACCCCCCGTCGTAAACAAGCTCGCAGTCAGGTTACCCGGGGTAACGTCGGACATCAGGGAAGCCAATTCGCTGCGGGTTTCATTGCCCATGGCGGGACCGATATAGCAAAGCTTGTCAGCTTGACATTTAATGGCTTCGACAATTTTCGGGTGTTGGTGGCCCAGGTTCAAATTGACCAACTGTGACTGGAAGTCGAGATACCGCTTGCCGTCCGTATCCCAGAACCAACTGCCTTCCGCCCCCGCAATCACCGGCGGTTTCCCCCCTTGCACCGACCAGCTCTGAATATAGTGGTTTATGTGCATGTCCTGAACCCAATCTGGATCGTCGACGGTGGTGTTCCTTAGAACTGGATTCGACGGCGTGGTAATTGTCACTTCGGTCCCCCGGGAGCATGTCCAGGAGCCTGTCCAGGAATAGAGAGCAGCTCTCTATTCCTGGACAGGCTCCTGGGAAGTTGTTTATTCAAACCTGAGGTTGTTGTTGACGGCGTTAATCACGAGAGGTATTTCATTGACACTTGTATGGTATATTTGTACGATTGTCAATAATGATTGAAACAAATATCCCATTCAGTTCCGGGGTCACCGGTACGGGGCCCGTGGTAGAACGTCTTCTGCAGGCCCTGCCAGGCATGAGCCCGCAGTTGCGAAAGGCCGCCGGCTATATTCTCGACAATCCCCGGGTTGTTGGCGTCAACTCCATCCGTGAAGTTGCGGAGGCCGCAGGCGTCAAACCGAACACACTGGTCCGCATGGCCCGTGCTGCCGGTTGTAATGGCTACGATGATTTTCGCAGACCATTTCGCGACGCATTGCGCGAACGCCGCGAGGATTTCCCCGACAAGGCCCGCTGGCTGCAATCAATCGCTCGCAAGGGCAAACACGGCCGGTTGTTCGGTGATATGGCTGCAGCGGCCTTCGACAACGTTCAGGAACTGTATGCCGGAACCAATGCCGACGAGATGAAGTCAGCCGCCGATCGAATCATCGCGTCGCGCAAGACATTTGTACTGGGCGTTGGTGTTTCTTATGCCCTGGCGCGTAATTTTACTTATCTGGCGCGCATGGCTCTCGATGATGTCGTCGCAATCCCGCAGGACGGAAGCCTGCCGATGGACGACATCGCCAAGGCGGGGCCGGCGGACGTTTTGCTGGCGATGACGTTCGCGCCTTACCGGACGGAAGTCGTTGAGGCCGTCCACATAGCAAGGTCACAAGACGTCAGGATCATTGCGCTTTCCGATAGCCGGACTTCGCCAGTCCTTCTGGCCGCCGACCATGCTTTTGTCATCCCCACGGACACGCCGCAATTTTTTACCTCGACGGTCGCCACCGCGGCATTCCTGGAAACACTGATGGCCTTCGTCATCGCCGCCGCCGGCCCTCATGTCGTCCCCAACATCGACAAGTTTCACCAGCGACGCCACGACCTCGGCATCTATTGGGACCAAGGGAAATAAGACAACGATTATTGCGGGGACAGACCACCGGGATCATCGTGGGTTTGAGGCCGGTAATTGCCGACAGGCTGCCCCTTCAGACATTGGATGCACCGCTCAAGGCCGTCCACCGATAGCGGAAACATGCGTCCTTCCAGCAATTCATTTATAAATTGCAGCGACAACGTGTACGGCCAGTGGTTCAGCGGCACCGGGTTGAGCCACACCACTCTGGGAAACCTGGCCAGCAACCTTTTTATCCACACCTCCCCGGCCTCGTCGTTCCAATGCTCGACACTGCCCCCCGTAATGGTGATCTCGTAGGGGCTCATTGTTGCATCGCCGACTATGATCACCTTGTAGTCCTTGCCATAGGTGCGCAAAACTTCCATGACAGGTATTTTCTCATTGTGTCTGCGCAGGTTATCGCGCCATACGTGATCATAGAGAAAATTATGGAAATAAAAATACTCCAGGTGCCTGAATTCAGTGCGCGCCGCTGAAAATAATTCCTCACAGTGTCTGACATACGGGTACATGGAGCCGCCGACATCGATAAACAGTAACACTTTGACCGCGTTGCGCCGTTCCGCTACGAGTTTGATATCCAGAAACCCCGCATTTCGGGCGGTGGAACGGATGGTGTCATCCAGATCCAGTTCCTGTTCGGCACTCTCTCTCGCAAATTTGCGCAATTTGCGCAAAGCGATCTGCAGATTTCGTGTCCCTAACTGTAGCCCATCGTCCAGATTTCTAAACTCCCGCTCATCCCACACCTTGACCGCACACTGATTGCGAGACCCGTCCTGGCCGATACGAACACCTTCGGGGTTGAACCCATAGGCACCAAACGGAGACGTGCCCGCGGTGCCTATCCATTTACTGCCACCCTGGTGACGATTCTCCTGTTCCCGCAGTCGCTTAAGCAGTGTTTCCATAATCTTATCCCAACCACCGAGTGCCGCGATCTCCTGCTTCTCCTTGTCACTCAACAACAATTCCGCCTGCTCCCTCAGCCACTCTTCCGGAACTTCACCAGTGAACTGGTCGAACTGTTCTTCAGCGCCCTTGAAATGGGTGCTGAATACCCTGTCGAAGCGGTCGAAATGTCGTTCGTCCTTGACCAGGGTCGTCCTGGCCAGGTAGTAGAACTCCTCGACGCCAAACCCGGCCACGTATTTATGCAGCCCCCGCAATAACGTCAGAAACTCGGTTATGGAAACAGGTATCCGTGCCCGCCGCAGTTTCTCGAAAAAATCAACCAGCATTACGTCGATTCAGGAACACGAGCCGCTCGAAAAGGTGAACGTCCTGCTCGTTTTTCAACAGCGCGCCGTGCAGCGGTGGAATGGCGGTGCGTGGCTCATCGGAACGCAAAACCTGCGCCGGAATATCCTCGGCGACGAGCAGCTTGATCCAGTCCAGTAATTCGGAGGTCGATGGTTTCTTTTTCAGTCCGGGAATCTCCCGCAAATCGAAAAACACCTCTAGTGAATCCCTGAGCAGGTCCTTTTTGAGCCCTGGATAATGTACATCGATGATGGACAACATGGTGTCCTTGTCCGGAAACCGGAATGGTGAAAAAAACAACGGCGCAGGAAAGCGTCGGGAAGTTCCTTCTCGTTGTTGCTGGTGATCACCACCACAGGACGCCGCCGGGCCTTCACGCGCTCGCCCGTCTCGTAAACGAAAAACTCCATGCGGTCCAGTTCGAGCAGCAGATCGTTTGGAAACTCGATATCGGCCTTGTCGATCTCATCGATCAACAATACCGGCTGTACGTCGTTCTCAAACGCCTGCCACAGTTTTCCCTTTTTTATGTAGTTGCTGATGTCGTGTACCCGCTCCTCACCGAGTTGTGAGTCACGCAACCGTGCCACCGCATCATATTCGTAAAGACCCTGCTGGGCCTTTGTCGTCGATTTTATGTGCCATTCGATAAGCGGCCTGTCCAGTGCGCTGGCTATCTCGTTTGCCAGTTGCGTTTTGCCGGTACCGGGCTCTCCCTTCACCAGCAGTGGCCTCTCCAGAACCACTGCGGCGTTTACCGCCATCATCAGATCTTTGGTGGCGACATAACGGTCCGTACCTTCAAATTTCAATGATTTATATCTCCTTTAGCAAATACCGACATTTTGTATACTATCCCAAGCCCATACATTCATTCCATCCCTTATGACACTGCCGAGATTCATACTGATATTCTTTTTTGCCACTCTCCTGAGCAGTTGCTCGAAACCGCCCGGGCCGGGTATCGGCAATGCCGTGGAGTGGTCGCAACTGGAAGGCTGGCAGATGGATCGTCACGCCGAATCCTGGACATCGCTGCTGAGGGGTTGTTCGAAGCTGAAGGATCGCCCCGAGTGGGCGGCAGCGTGCCACACCGCCGACGGCATGCCGAGTCCGACGGATGAGGAGGCCAGAGAATTCTACGAACAATGGTTTACCGCCCACGGCGTGTACGCCGAAAACGGCAACCGCACCGGCTTGATTACCGGCTACTACGAACCGTTGTTGTTCGGCAGTCTCGAACAGACCGAACAATTTCGTTATCCGATCTATCAGCGCCCGGAGGACCTGCTGAGCGTAGAATTGTCCGGGTTGTATCCGGAACTCAAAGGAAAGCGCGTCAGAGGACGGCTCAGTGGCAACAAGATCATTCCCTACCACAGTCGCGAGTCACTCGAGTCCAGCCCCAAGGTGCTGCAGGGGCAGGAACTGGTGTGGGTGGATGATCCCGTGGCGTTGTTTTTTCTGCATGTTCAGGGATCCGGCCGTATAGTTCTGCGGGATGGCTCAGTGCTGGGTGTGGGTTACGCCGACCAGAACGGCCACCCTTACCGGTCTATAGGCAGGGAACTGATAGCTATGGGTGAACTGAACAAGGACGATGTAAACCTGTTCAGCATCCGCAAATGGCTGGACAACAACCCAACCCGCATAAACAATTTATTCGAACGCAATCCCAGTTATGTATTTTTCACCGAACGCCCAGCGCCTGAAGAGGGGCCTTATGGCTCGCTCAACGTCCCGCTGGTGGCAGAGAGGACGATCGCGGTGGATCCCGGCGTCATTCCGCTCGGTTCCCCGGTGTGGTTGGACACCACCCTGCCGGGCAGCGGGGAAAACTATCGTCGGCTGGTCCTGGCCCAGGATACCGGAGGTGCAATCAAGGGACACGTGCGTGCGGATGTGTTCTGGGGGCAGGGGCAAAAAGCGGAGCGCATGGCAGGGTTGATGAAGCAGGACGGCCAGTTGTATGTCCTCAGGCCTGTACGGCAAGAAAGTCGGGAGATAAAGTCGCCCTGATTTTTGCCTGAATCGCATTGCGTGTGGTTGTCTTTCAGGGCTGTCGAGAGCAGGGATGCTTTCGCCAGAGCGTACAGGGATGTATTCACAACGTCCCTGAAAGATAACCACAACACCACTGTAACTGGCTGTACACGGACTTTCTGAGAACTTACGTTAATGCTTCATAAACTCAACATATACAGGCTTCTTACGAGCATCTTTGTCAAGTTGCACCCCTGCCGGAATCTCCTTACCCGTACTTCCGTTGCAATACCTACAGCAATCCATAAATCGCTCATCCAGCAGAAAACTGC
>CAXMTM010000082.1:0-2619 GCA_964196385.1 Arenicellales bacterium | reverse complement strand
GCAGCAGATCAAACTCGACAAGGCTCCGTGGACACCGCGAAAATTTGCAATCAAGGGCGCTAAACACACGTTATGGGTGTTACTGTCGCTGTGGACCGGGTACACGTTCGTCGGTTACTTCACGCCAGTCAGAGAGCTTGGACTCAGTATCCTGGGCTTGAATATGGGTCCGTGGGAAACCTTCTGGGTGTTGTTCTACGGATTTGCGACCTACGGCAACGCGGGTTGGCTGCGCGAGCAGGTCTGCATATATATGTGTCCGTATGCGCGTTTCCAGAGCGCCATGTTTGACAAGGACACCCTCATTATTTCCTACGACCCCGCACGCGGAGATCCCCGCGGATCCCGCAAGCGCAGCGCCGACCCGAAGAAACTCGGTCTGGGGGACTGCATCGACTGCACCATGTGCGTACAGGTTTGTCCCACAGGCATCGACATACGCAACGGGCTGCAATACCAGTGCATCGGTTGTGCCGCCTGTATCGATGCCTGTGACGACGTAATGGGCCGCATCGGCTACGACCCGGGTTTGATCAGGTACACCACCGAGAACGCACTGGAAGGAAAATCTACCCATATGGTCAGGCCCCGCATGCTTGTTTACGCCGGCATCCTCATCGTACTGCTGCTGTCTACCGTGATCAGCATCATGGTCCGCACGCCGGCAAAACTGGACGTTATCCGGGATCGCAATGCTTTGTTCCGGGAAACGGATGAAGGACTCGTCGAGAATGTTTACACACTACGCATCCTGAACAAGGACGATCAGGTCCATGACTACATTGTAACCATCGAGGGCCAGCCGGACATGGAACTGCTCATTGACAAGGCGGAGATCACCATTGCAGCGGGGACAGTGGGAGATTTGCCTGCCCGGATCAGGATAGATCCTGTCGATCTGAATTCCCGCAGCACGGAAGTGGACTTCAGATTGAAATCCAAAGACGGCAGTATTTCCGTATCGGAATCAGCACGTTTCGTCGGCCCGTTATGAATTCCATGGCTCGCGTTTCACAGGCCCGGCGCGGGTAGTGAACACCACTTTGCGCAACTGGTACCAGCAACCCATGGTGTGGATGCTGGTGGCTATTCCTCTGTCTTCGGTATTGGCCGGTATCGTCATGTTGTGGCTGGCCATCACCAATGAAGACAGCCTCGTGGTTGACGATTACTACAAGCGTGGGCTGGAGATCAATCTCACTCTTGAACGCGATGCAGCGGCCGCAGAGCACGCGCTTATGTCCGAACTGCGTTTTGTCACGGCTACGGATCAGATCCTGGCCACCGTCGAGGCCAGCGATGGCTTCGAATATCCCGAATCCATAATGCTCGGTGTGTACCACTCGGTCAAAGGCGGATTCGATAAGGAAGTGGTGCTGGCGCGCATCAGTGACAAAGGTTATTCAGGGCCGTCGCCGGAACTGATACCGGGCCGATGGTACTTGAGCCTGTACACTGAACGGTGGCGGATCACGGGGCAATTGACCTGGCCCGCGGAATCCGCATCACTCAGCTTTCAGGCCGTTCAACGGAACTTCTGACTCATGCAGGGAGAAATCACCTTTTTGGCCGCGCTGATAGTCGGGTTTCTTGGATCTACCCATTGCCTGGGCATGTGCAGCGGTATCGCGGGAACCCTTGCTGCGGCCACGGATCGAGCCGCCGGATTACCTTTATTGAACCGTATTTCGTATCTGCTGGCTTACAATCTGGGCCGCATCAGCAGTTACGTGCTGGCCGGATTTATTACCGCGGGATTCGGTCACCTGGGCTTTGGGCTGCTACCTCCCCCGCTCGCCCACTCTATCGCCCTGGGTATATCTGTCGTGTTTCTTGTCGCGCTGGGTTTTTATATCAGCGGGTGGGTTTCTTTCCTTCCCCGGCTTGAGTTGCTGGGCGGCAAGTTATGGCGGTTTATCGAACCCTGGGGCAGGCGGTTATTGCCCGTTAAGTCCAGATTCCGGGCATTCACCTTCGGTCTGGTGTGGGGCTGGCTGCCCTGCGGTCTGGTGTACAGCGCACTGGTGTGGGCCGCCGCAACCGCAAACCCCGTACAGGGAGCCCTGCTCATGCTCGGCTTCGGCCTGGGGACACTACCGACCGTGTTGTGCATGGGCCTCACCGGGCAAACGCTGCAGCGCCTTCGCCGTCATGCCGGGTTCAGGCAGGCCGCGGGGGCATCACTGATCCTGTTTGCGGCTGTTATGATTACGCTGTACACCCTGAATAAAGAACCGCACCCGAACCAACACAGTCAGCCACAAACATCACATATCATCCGGGGTCAGACCTTGCATTTTGCATCTGCTATCAGAACATCCGAATTGGCGGTAATTAATGCAAAATGCAAGGTCTGACCCCATTACATTATCTGATCGTCAATGTCATGATTTGATCCCGCAGATTGCTGCGATTCGATGTCAGGTGCATCCATTAATATTCTGTGTGCGGGGCCTTCAAGATCGTCGAACTGCCGGGTTTTGACCGCCCACAACAGGGCGGCCACGATGATCGCAACCAGAACCAGGGACAACGGCAACAACAGGTAAATAATGTCCACGATCAGGCGAAGGCCATGCTGCCTTCAGCCGGTTCTTCGCCGCCGGCGGGGACTGCACC
>CAXMTM010000081.1:0-10958 GCA_964196385.1 Arenicellales bacterium | reverse complement strand
CGTATTGACCAGGTTGACAAGAATGATCAGGCCGATCGGTAACGCGGCCAGGCCGCCTCCATACTGCATCAACCACGTCATCGTTTGTATATGATCCCCCGACTCGATATCGAAGTTGAGATAGACCAGCGGTGTCAACAGAACCGGGGCCAACCCGATGATGAAAAGAAATAATACGACCCGCGGTGTCAGCCTGGAGGTGATTCCGGATACGGTCGCCAGCCACAACCAGGAAACCAGCATGAGTTGGATATGGACGAACTGTATGGTGTGGCCGCTGCCCCAGAACAGGAGTTCGAAAAATCGTTCGCCCTGTATGGCTTCCGGCATGTCGAAGTAAGAAGCGATTAACGCACCGATGGCCGCCACCGCAGAGATCAAAGCCGAATATAACCCGAATCTCAACGCACCCTGCCCGGTCACCAGTATTCCGATGGGCCGGGAAAATACCAGCCCGCGCAACACCAGAATTAGAAAACCCAGACCAAATAATATGAGTCCCGTGAAGAATATCGGGTTCTGTAACACCGGGACATAGTTGGTCATCAACGGCCCGCCGGCCCCCAGAAACGGCGACAACGCGAGAATGGTCGATCCGGCCACACACAGGATCAACGCAGCCCAACCGCACCGGTAGCCCCCCGCCTTGCTGTTGATGCTCCAGAACACACCGGCCATGGCCAAAAACCATACCAGCACCGTCATGTCCACATGTACCACCAGGGCGGTGTGAAATATATCCAGCCACGGCAACGCGTCCTGAATATAAGGTGTACGAGACAAGACGATCACGATGGTCAGAAGTCCGCCAACCACCAGTGAACCCAGAGCAAGCAGCAGCCAACCGGTGCTCAGACGGCGGACCCGCTCTTGCGGCCTGTCCAGAACGAAACCTTCGGGCAACTCCTCTTTGCCGAGATAGGAATTCATTTGATGGGGTCTCTGGTTTCGATTATTGTAAAAATTGTGCGGGTCTAAATCGGCGTGGGGGCGCGCCTCTTACAGTAGGAGCGGCGCCCTCGCCCCGATTAATCAGAGCTTGCCTGGAATTAATTGACTGAGAATCCGTTTTTTTTAGCATCGAACGAGACTACCAGGCGCTGCGCGGGGCGCAGTTTCACGGTCTGCTCGAAGTGGTATGTGGGGCCGTCCACATTGACATCATCGTTCATCCATATCGACAGTCGATGCTCCCCGTGCGGAACCTTTATATTGCGATACACGTCGATGCTTTGATCCTGGTAGAGGCCGGGCGCCTGTAAGCTGTCCCCGACCTCGATGGTACCATTCACCCGAAGTTCGATGGTAACCGGTGAACGCTGCCGCGGACAGTCCATCGGTTTGCGCATATTCGGTGCGAGTTTTTCGAGTTCCGCCTGACTGAGCACGGTGCACTCGGAAACCCGCTTTGCCGCGTGCCCGAATGCTAATGTCACCACCGCCTTATCTTCCGCCAGTTGCCGGTAGGGCGGGCTGAAAGAAAAATACCAGACGATGGCCATGAAAGCGGCGTAGTTCACCACCTGCAGCAGCAGCGATTTCGCTTTAAGTTCCGACATGAAGATCCTTGTCGTCCCGCCGCTCCCCGGATTCGGATGCGTTCAGATCGCCGATCGTTTTCTGAAAATCAGTCAGCGCCCGCTTTATCCTGGCGCCGTCTGTTTCGGCGCCGCGGGAAACGGTTATGCGCCGGCGATCTGCACGGGCGCGCAAACGGGGCCTGCGGTTGCCCTCGAAGCGTTTGTCCAGCCAGACGTTGCCGAAACGAAAATAACAATCCCCGGTCCGGCAGCCGGTAATGAGTATGCCCCCGGCGCCCTTTTTAAGTGCATATTCCATCAGGGTGGAGGGCAGCATGCCAATGCAAAATACCTTTACCACAGCCGCATTTTTCGACTCCAGGGTGGATACATCGAATGTGTTGTCACAGCCAAAAACCAGGATTTTAGTATCCGCGCTGAGGCTGGCAATCGCAGCATCCGTCCTGCTCCGCAGGTCGTCCGCGGGATATTGAGGCATATCGATTCCGGTCACAAGGGCCTCGTTTTTCTGCCTGAAGGGGTTGGAGGACGGACAAGATCCTACACAGATGCCGCAGGCGGCGCACTGATTCGGGTGGACCACGACTTCGTGAGCCCAGCGTGCGCCATCGGTTCGCGCACGCACATCGATCGCATCGAAAGGGCAATCGTCCGCGCACTGCCCGCAGCCGTTGCATTGGTCGAGGTGGACTTCAGCGGCCTGGCCGGTTTTTTTGGGTGGTATCCAGGGCAGGATCATCAACAGCAGAGTTGTGCCCAGCGTGATCATCCAGGTCTGTCTGGGGGTGTAGTAATCCAGCAGTGGGTATACATTGAGATAAAACCAGTCCAGGTTGAGCACCGTAGGCACTTTCGACAAGTCGGCGGGACCGTGGCTTTCCACGGGAGCTGCCAGCGACAAGGCCAGCAGGGCGACGAAACTGCCAATGGCAAGCCCCCGCGGCGCACTGACTTTCACGTGGGACAGGCGTTTGACGTGGATCCAGATCACCAGCACCAACAGCATCGGCTGGCCCAACAGGTGCAGGAAACCCATCAATGTGAAAAAGCGGTCGGTGAGTTGCCCTTCCAGAAAATTACGCGCCATGGATCCGGAAATAAAGGGCATGGCATCGGCAAGTTCCGACGAGAGAATGGCGATGTAGAGCCCCAGTTCGTCCCACACCAGCCAGTAGCCGGTAATTCCCAGGGTGATCACGAACCACAGTGTCGGCACTCCGGTAAACCAGGAAAACCAGCGAACGCCCCGATGGCGGTCCAGAGAAAACTCCCTGAACATATGCAATATTATGGTGATGACGGCGGCATCGGAGGCGTATCGGTGCAGGCTGCGCATGACGCCCGCCATATACCACTGTTCGTGGGTTATATATTCAACCGATTTGTAGGCGCCCACGATACTGGTGTCGAAAAAAACAAACAGGTACAGGCCGCTGACCAGCACCACCCAGAAAAAGAAAAAGGTCAACGTTCCAAGATTGTACAAAGGATTCCAGGACGGGCCGAAGGAGAGGTTGAACCACGCCTCGAGCACACGGTAGCCCAGTTTGATGGGGTTGGTCTTAATCAAACACGAAATCCTTTTGGATGGGGGGTTAAACGACCAACGGCCGAAAACTACGCTTTACGGGAATTGCAGTCAGGCCTGGGGATAACGCCTGCCGTACCGGTATTCACGTAAAATGAATGCAATGATCAGGATTATGATCATGCCGCCGATAATCATACCAATGAAGAGGGAATAGTCAAAACTGTATGCGTCACTTGCCGGATCATAGGCCGTACAGAAAAAACGGACTTTGTCGATCAGATCGTCCATAAACGACTGGTTCGGCTTGGCGCGCCCAAGCACCAGGTCCATTAATGGACTGATCAGCAGGGGTGTTTCAAAAGTTTCACCATAGACCTGCCGGTACACTCGCCCCTCCGCATCGATGATGGACGCTTGCACGATGTGATCAAACCCGTTGGGGGATGCGAAATATTCAAAGCCAAGTTGTTCGGTGAGCGCATTTATCGTGTTCTCGTCTGCGCTCAGCAAATGCCATTGGGCATTGTCTATACCTTGTTTCCTGGCGAACTGTTGCATCGCCTGGGGGCTGTCGAACCTGGAGTCAAAACCGAGTACTGCCACCGAGAAGCTGTCCGTTCCCAGCGTATCCCTGGCTTTTTCTACAACCCTGGCGAGGTGTTGTGTGGTTATCGGGCAGATTGCGTAACAACTGGTATAGATCAGGCTCAACACCAGCGGCTTTCCGAGGAAATCGCCAACTGACACCGCCTCACCTGCGGAATTCGTCAACGGGTGGTCGGAGAGGATCCCGCCGATTGCCTCCTGACTCGCCTTGAGTGCGGATTTGTACTGATATTTCTCTACAGAGTTTTTGGGGTTGGGTTTGGACTCTGCAATGGAGGCGTTTGAACACAGCAGGCCAAAAATAAGCACCGCGTAAAAGAGCGCAGGCCGTCTACTCATTACGGTCCGCACAATTCAATCTCACCCTTGGCGAATGGGTCTACAAAACGTCGATTACGGCAAAGACCAGCAGGACGACCAGTTGAATCAACGATGCAAAAAAACTGTTCATCGCCGTCTTGCGCGACGGGGCACGCATCAACTGAACGCTGCGGTAGATAAAATATCCACCACCGGTGAGCGCACCGAAAAGATAAATCCAGCCCAGGCCGAAGAAAAATGGCAGCAACGAGCAAATAACCAATGCCATCGTGTTCCACAGCACGGCGTTCGCAGCACTCTGATCCCCGGCCACCACCGGCAGCATAGGCACACCGGCCCCGGCATATTCGTCCCGCCGGGCGATGGCCAGGCTCCAGAAATGCGGCGGCGTCCAGAGAAACAAAACGATGGCCAGGGTCACGGGGATCGGACCCAGGTTCGGGTCAACCACGGCAGCACCTGCCAGTACCGCGAAGCTGCCCGCCGCGCCGCCGATAACGATGTTCAACCAGGTGCGGCGCTTGAGCCAGATGGTGTACACCACCGCATAAAAGAATGCGCCCATGAATACGTACAACGCCGCCATTCCGTTCAGCAGCAGAGCGGCGCCACCGACACCGACTGCGAGCAGCAATAAGATCGGCAGCAACCACCAGCCGTTGTGCTCGAATACGCCCGTTACAAATGGACGGTTGCGGGTCCGTCGCATCCGTGAATCGAGATCACGTTCAAAGTATTGGTTGAAAGCCCCGGCGCTGCTGGCCGCGAACAACACTGCCAGTGCGAGGATAAGCGCTTCCGACACCGGTACCGGCCGCCCGGGGGTCACCATGAGTGCCACCACGGCGGTAATCGACATCAATACACCGATGCGAACTTTAAACAGATCAATAAGCTGTTTAATCATCTTGATAACGCTTTCGATTAATTACCAATGTCCAATTACCCTCAAGGGGTACCGAAACCCCTGTATCCGAATATTTGCCAATTTCCTCTATCTTGAAATCGAGGTCCGAAGAGAGCGGGAAGGGCGGCGGATAACCGCCCCACCCGATATTAGCAACTCAGCCCAGCGGCCAGACGGAAGCGAGATACTTCCAGTTGATGAAGTAATAGATCACGAATGAAACCAGCAGCAGCATGGCCAACGCGAACGTACCCGGTGCTTCGAACCCGGAAGAACCGTGTTCCTCCACGCTCAGCTTCGGTGCCATCGGCAACGTCTCCGGCCGGTTCGTATTGTAAACGGAAGGGGCCAGGGCCTTGCCGAGGAAGCTTTGCAGAATGCCGGCCGACGGCTCCAGTTTTTTGCCGAACAGCAGAGATCCCACCGTGACCAGTAAGTAGATGCCGCCGCCCACTATGGCCAGTAAGCCGCCAATGGCGGCAACGCCCATCAACGTGTAGGCCATGCCCGGATATTCGAAGCCCAGCGCGGCGCCGGTGAAATCCATATCCCAGTGGCGCCGGGAGACGCCCAGCGTCCCCGCGCCCAGCATGAACAGGATCAGGATGGTCATGCCGCCGCCGAAGATATAGGGCTGCCACTTGGCCAGCGCCGGGAGGATCATCTGGCGTCTGAACAATACCGGAATCAGCAGGTAGGTGAGCGCCATGAAGGCCAGCGTGGTGCCGACCGCAACCGTTGCGTGGAAGTGGGCGGGCACGTAGATGGTGTTGTGAATGATCAGGTTGATCTGTTCCGTGCCCATGACGACGCCGGTAATGCCGCCCAGAAATCCAAACACCAGCAGCGAAATGAACATGCCGGAAAAAACCGGGTTGTCCCACGGCGCCTTGCGCAGCCATTCGAACATCCCGTGGGTCAGGCCCTTGTTGCGCTGGGCGACTTCGATGGAGCCCGGCACAGTCAGGCCGTGAATCATGCTGGCCAGCACTGCCAGGTACATGGCATAACTGGTGTTGAATATCTTCCATTCGGAGCTGATGCCGGGATCCACCAGGATGTGGTGCGCACTGGCCAGTTGCAGGAACAGGATATACAACAGGAAGGCGGTACGGCTGACCTTTTCAGACATGGGCCGTGCGCCGAACAGGACCCCGGCAAGCAGATACCACACGGAGACGTGGGCAGCGACATTGATCTGCTGAGAAGAATGCCCCATTCCCCACCAGATGACACGATACATCTCGGCATCGATGTGGCTGATATAACCGACCGACCACAAATAGGTGGGAATCAATATGATCGCACCCGAGGCGATGGTAAAGACCGCGATGATGGCCGCCGTTATGGCACCGAAGGTCACCAGGGGAACAGAACCCTCGTAGGTCTTCTCCTGATAGGCGACCACCAGCGTACCGAAAAAAACGAACACCTGCAGTAGCGCACCAACGGCGAACAGGATCAGGCCGAGATAAAAATGCGGCGCCGCCTGCATTGGGGCATAAGACGTCATCATCACGCTCGAGTTGCCCTGAAAAACGGCGACATTGTTCATTACCGCGCCGATCACCATCAACAGGAATCCCAGCCACGCCCAGGCCGGTGTGGCCAGTCGGCAGCGCAGCAGGGTCGACGAGGCAAAGTGCAGGATCGCCATCTCGAAAAATATGATCCAGAAGATGAGCGCGTTTAACCCGTGTGCCGTGAGGCCCATGTAGAAGGCCTCCGGGGACAACAGGTGCACCGTCTGCCAACGGGTCAACAAGACGCCCAGGGCGAGGATGCCGGCAACCAGCAGGGCGACGACACCAAGCACCGCATTCACCTTCATCAGGCTTTCCGCGGACTTGTGAAAATAAAATCCGGAATCCGGACAAATTCGAAATTCAGCCATTGTTCTTTACTCCCCGACGTAAATTCTGCCCACCATCGTATGGTGGCCGATACCGCAGTATTCGTTGCAAATCACACCGTATTCCCCGGCCCGGTCGGGCGTGATCTCTACAACCATCTCATACCCGGGCACGATCTGCAGGTTGATGTTGACAGGTTGCAGGGAGAATCCATGCTGCCAATCCATGGAAGACAAATGCAACCGATAGGTTTGGTCTTTTTCCAACTCCAGAATGGGGTACCACTGCCACAACCTGCCCAGCATGTATATATCGCTGCCTGCGGGGGGCTTGACCACGGGAATGCCTGATTCCTCCCGCACCTGGAATTCGTCGATCATGGCCTGCACCTTGGCGCCGAATTTCGCCGGTGTGGTCTGATAGGCCTCGTTCGACAGGTTCTGTTTTCCGTAAACGTGCCAGTACGGCATCATCAGGAACATGATCAAACACCAGATCAGTGCGATGGCAATCCAAACCAATTCCTGCCGACCGACAGGCATTTTCCACCATATCCGTTCGGCCGGGGGCATAAATGAAGTCATTAGAAATCTCCTGGTCTGTGATCTGAATTACGGGGCAACAGGTAGAGTGACGATTTCCATGATCCCCCACATGAGGTAAAAAACCGTGGGCATCGCAACACCGATAAAAAGCAGTAAAAAGGGATTGTCCAGCAATGACTGCATCCCCGGGATGCGCTCATTCTTGTCGTCGGACGGGTTGTTCGAACTGGAGTCCGAGGACTGGCTCTTGTTGTCTGGCATTACTGTTCCTCCTGTCAACACAGCAAAATAGCCCTGAATCGGGCATTTACGGCGGAATCACCGTTGGATTGCGCAATTAGAACAAGTCAGGACAAGTGTCGCCTTGACCTAGATCAAGCCTTGTTGGACTGCAAGTTCGTGCAATACAGTGGTGTTATGGTCATCTTTCAGGGACGCTGTGAATACGTCCGTGTACGCTCTGGCGAAAACATCCCTGTTTTCGACAGTCCTGAAAGACAACCACAACACCACTGTGCTGGCTAAGAGCGGGAATTGGCCCGCAAGTGGATAAGCGAACGCCTCCAGTTATAATAGAAATCTTTAAAGGTGATATTTACGCATGCAGCGAACCGCGCCAGGTTATGGATATTCGCGATAACGTCAAAAATCTGTTGCAGCGAATGCCCGGCTCCCCACAGTACCCAAGTCAGGGGATGGTGTTATTCGTCGATCTTGAAAATCGACGGACCCAATCGGGATTTTTGCCGAAGGACGTGTATCGCACTTTTCTGGGCGGGCGGGGTGCGAATATGTTCCTGTTGTACAATCTGATGCAGGAGCAGCTTGATCCGCTCGATCCACAAATTCCGCTCATCTTCGGCACCGGCGTATTGACCGGGTACACCTTCGCCGCCGCCCGCGGCAACGTGACCAGCTTGTCGCCGGAGAGCGATGCCTTTCTGGACAGCAACGCGGGGGACTACTTCCCGGCTTTCATGCGCTTGCATGGCATCGATCATATCGTGCTCTACGGCCGCAACCCGCAATGGACCTTGCTGGATATCCTCGACGGCGAGATCTCGTTCCGGGACGCCACGCCTTATCTTGGTCTGGACAATATCGATCTTGGCGCTGCCATCGAGCGCGATCTCAGGTGTAAAGAGCGCGTCGATATGGCCATGGCACGGATCACCAGCGCCGGCGAAAATCAGGTGTTGTGTGCGGGTATTATGGGTGGGCCCAAAGCCATCTGGGCGCGGGGCGGAACCGGTGCCAAAATGGGTGCACTGGGGTTGAAGGCAATCACCATAAGAGGCAAGCCGGGTAAACCAGAAGTCAGCGCGAAGTTTCACCTGGACAATCGGCGACTGGGTAAACAGATCCTCGCCTCCAGTGTCGTTCGCAACGCACTCAAAACCGTCGGCACCCCGTTCCTTTACAAACCCAGCCGGCTGCTTGGCGCGATGGGAGCGATGAATAATCAGCACACAACCTGGGTCGATAAACTCGATGCGGATCGACTGGACAATTATCGTACCGGCATGGACGGGTGCTACAAGTGCCCGGTGTATTGCCGGCCGTTGAACGACATGACACCCGGCGCCAGGGGCGGATGGGGCGCGGCGTCGCTTAAAGAGGCAAAAGGCAACGCGAGCTACGGTAACGAGCAATCGACCGGGCCGGTGGAATCAACGCACAGCGGGCCGTACAAAGAAGAATACGACCGTTACGACAAAGGCGACGGACCGGAGTACGTCACCATCGGCAAGTTCGGACCGAATATCGGCATGGAGGAACCCTGGCAGGTATTGCGGCTCAATAATATCCTCAATGACCTGGGCCTCGATTCAGCCAGCACGGGCAGCGCCATCGGTTGGGCCATGGAACTGTATCAAACCGGGGTTATTGACAAGGAACTCACCGGAGGCCTGGAACTGACCTGGGGCAACTATGCGGTGGTCGAAAAATTGCTGTTCATGACCGCGGCGCGAGAAGGCTTCGGGGATGTCATCGCCGATTCCGCCAAAGCGGTGGCCACCGGCAAGTATCCACAGCAAGCGCTGTCCTGCCGGATGGCGGTGAAGGGATTGTTTCAGTCCGATCCCCACGACAGCAGAATCCTGAAAGCGTTTGCGCTGGGCCTGGCGGTCGCTACCCGGGGAATGGATCATTTGCGGAACCGGGTGACGTTGGAGATCAATGCGCGCATCAACGATGACAAGGCTTTTAAATCCGAACTTTACGGCGGCGATGTCTCCGCCGGGCCCAATGACTACCAGGGCAAGGAATACGCGGTACGCCGCTGTGAAGACGTTTTTGCGGTAGGGGATGCTGTTGGCATGTGCCGATTCGATACCAAGCTGTTCAATTCCCCGTCATTGCCGGGGTGTGAGGAATTCGCGGACCAACTGCGCGAACTCACCGGCGTCGATCTGGATACCGAACAGTTGTATGAAATCGGACGTAATATTACCGCACTGGAGAGAATGATCAATGCACGCTTGGGGTTGACCGCGGACGACGACACACTGCCGGCCCGCTGGTTCGACGAACCCAACGATGCCGGTCCGTTTCAGGGAGAAAAAATCGATCGTAAACAGTTCGCGGCGATGAAACAGCGTTTTTATAAAATCTCGGGACTCAATGAACGCGGGGTCCCCGATGCGAAGCGGCACGTGCAATTGGCTCAAATTGTTACGGGATTTGCGATGACGGTGGGATTGCCGGTGATGCCGCGGTTCGATCAACGGCTTATCGTTATCGATCAACCGCCGGCTGATATCGAAGGATTACGGGCCCGGATAAAACAACTATTTCCCGAGATCAGCGAATACGTAGACGATTATTCCCTGGGGGCATGCGTAAACGAGGAACTGCTGGTAAAGGGAGAACGGGGCAGGGAGCTTGCCAGCGGAGATCACGTCGAATTCGTGCCGGTGATCGCCGGGGGCTGAGACGCGGGACTTGCATATGCAACCTCTCAATAAGCTCGGCCTGGTTACTTCCGATTACGGTGGTGTTGTGGTTGGTACAACCACAACACCGCTGTTTCACACGGGGTTATTGAGAACTTACCTGATTTAAGGTATGGGAGTGATTAGATGAGTCAAACCGATGTAATGGTTAACTTCGATGAAGTGCCGGCTAAATTCAACGCCGCTACTTATTTCGTCGACCGGCACCTTGAGGAAAATCGCGGCGATAAGATCGCGTTCATCGATGACCGCGGCAGCTATAGTTACGCCGAGCTGGCGGCACAGGTGAACCGCGCGGCCAACGTACTTAAAAACATGGGCCTGCGCCAGGAGGCCAGAATCGCCATGGCGGTGCTGGACTGCGTAGAGTTTCCGGCGGTATTTTGGGGGGCGATCAAGGCGGGGGTCATTCCAATATGTCTGAACACCCTGCTGACCACCGAACACTATCGTTATATCCTGGGGCACGGCCGCGCCCAGGTTTTGGTGGTAAGTGAACCTCTGCTGGGGAGCTTCTTGCCGATACTCGACGAATTGCCGACCCTGGAAACGGTTATTGTGGTCGGTGATGATGGCCAGGGACACCCTCTGCTTGGGGAGTTGATGGCATCCGCAGCGGGCACGTTCCAGACGGTCACCACCAGCCGGGACGATGTTGCTTTCTGGCTGAATTCTTCCGGATCGACCGGAAACCCCA
>CAXMTM010000080.1:0-13635 GCA_964196385.1 Arenicellales bacterium | reverse complement strand
AAACTGCCGGACCTCCGGGACAGTCGACTCCTGCATCTCGGCGGCCGTGCCCTGGCTGGCCACCCGACCGTCCCCAAGCAAAAACACCTTGTCTGCGATACTCAATCCCTCGGCGACATCATGGGTCACCACCACGGATGTCATCTCCAGCGCATCACCGATTTCCCTGATCAGTTTGACGATAACGCCCTTGGAAATAGGGTCCAGCCCGGTAAAGGGCTCGTCGTACATCACCAGCATTGGATCCAGTGCGATGGCACGCGCCAGAGCGACACGCCGCGCCATGCCCCCTGACAACTCGGCGGGTTTCAGGTCACGGGCGCCACGCAACCCCACCATCTGCAGCTTGAGCAGGACCAGGTGCCGAATCAGAGCCTCATCCAGTTCCGTATGCTCGCGGACCGGAAACGCAACATTGTCGAAAACATTGAGATCCGTTAAAAGAGCGCTGTTCTGGAACAGCATGCCCATGCTCCTGCGTATCTTGTACAACCCCCCCCGTTTGAGTTTCGCCACGTCGACGCCACCCACCAATACCTCGCCGACCTCGGGCTGGATTCTGCCACCGATAAAATTCAGCAGGGTCGATTTCCCGCACCCGCTGGGGCCCATGATGACGCTGACCTTGCCCCGGGGAATTGAGAGGTTGAGATCGCCAAAAACACGCCTTTGACCAAAGGCGAACCGGATCCGGCTCAGTTCAATCAGATTTTCCACAGACGAGTTTGTTACTCTAAGCACAAATTTGCGTAAAAATTCGCGCAGGCCACAAGCTTGTAAAGACAAGGAATTCCACTGGGAATAACCGAAGATAGCGGCATATCAGTGATCATCGTGACGGATAATCGTGGTCGACTGAGGAAATTTTCCTCGCGGGACCGGGAGACAAGAGAGATTGTGCATGATTATGACTATTCGGGTTAATCGGTAAGTGTGATATTTTAGACCGGTGATAGAAAAACCCTCACCCAGCCCGGAATCCCTGATAGATATCGGCCGTATGGTCATACGGGTTGAGTCAGAAGCAGTGGCCAGGCTTGCCGAACGCATTGACACTTGCTTCGCGGACGCGTGTGGCATGATTCTATCCTGTACCGGCCGCGTGGTGGTAGTGGGTATCGGCAAATCCGGCCACATTGCGGGAAAACTGGCCTCCACCCTGGCCAGCACCGGCACGCCTTCATTTTTCGTTCACCCTGGGGAAGCCAGCCATGGTGATCTGGGCATGATAACGCCTGTTGATCTCGTAATCGCCATTTCAAATTCGGGAGAAACGCCGGAAATCCTGACTATCCTGCCTATTATCAAGCGCATGGAAATCGGATTGATTGCACTGGTGGGCAATACGCGGTCCACCATAGCACGGCAAGCCAGCGTGGCGCTGTCAACCGGTGTGGAACAGGAGGCTTGTCCGCACAATCTGGCACCGACGGCCAGCACGACGGCCGCCCTGGCCATGTCCGACGCACTGGCTATCGCGGTCCTGCAAAGCCGTGGCTTCACAAAACAGGATTACGCCAGGTCACACCCGGGGGGTATACTGGGCAAACGGTTGCTGCTTTATGTGGACGACATCATGCAACAGGGCGAAGCGGTGCCGCTGGTCAACGAAAACGACCTGCTGCGTGACGCCCTGATCGAGATGAGCAGCAAAAGCCTGGGCATGACCGGGGTGACGGACACAGCCGGCAAACTGGTCGGAGTGTTCACGGACGGTGATCTGCGCAGGACATTGAATCAAAATGTCGACGTCCAGACCTGTGTCATCAAAGAGGTTATGACCCCTGACCCCATCACCCTTACCCGGGATACCCTGGCTGCGGAAGCCGTCCAGATCATGGAGGCCAACTCGATCAATGGGTTTTTTGTTCTGGATGACCAGGGATGCGTACAAGGGGCACTCAATATGCACGATCTTTTACGGGCCGGTGTCGTCTGAGGGCATGAATAAACAGTGAAAATATTCGAAAAAATTCTGTTTGTTTTACTGTTCGGGGTACTGGGGCTGCTAAGCATATGGCTGCAATTCGGTATAATAGAAAGGGAACAGGTCGTTTTCGATGGCAACGAAAGGCACGATCCCGACTACTATGTTGAAAATTTTACAGCGACGGGGATGGACGAGAAGGGGCAGCGACGATACATCCTTGAGGCCGCGCGTATGGTCCACTACCCTGATGATGACACCGCGCTGCTGGATAACCCACATGTCATTCAGTATGAGGATGGCTCTCCTCCGCGGCACACCTATGCGGAGTCGGGCTGGATATCGTCTGACGGTAATGAAGTGCTGTTAACAGGAAACGTCCGGGTATTGCAAAACCCCGGTGGCGAGAACGGCGCCGCTGGCGGCGAAATCACTACGGAAAAAATGAGAATTTTTCTGGATGACACCAGAAACAAATCGGGGTAATCGGTTTTGAGATTAACGTTTTCAATTCTGCTGTTGATGTTAGCCCAGGGCACGTGGGCTTTGAGCACCGACCGTAACGAGCCTGCTACCGTGGAAGCCGACGAAGTAGAGTACGACTTCCGCACCGGAGAGCGCACCTACAAGGGCAATGTGATCGTGGTGCAGGGCACGCTGCGGATCACCGGTGACAAACTGGTGGTCAAATACAATGGCGACAAGCTCGAATCAGCGACAACCTGGGGACGGCTGGCCAGCTTCAAACAAAGGCCGGACGGCAAGGACCAGGATGTGATCGGCAAAGGGAAAAAGATCGTTCTGGATCAGATCGCCAATACTTTGAGTTTGTACAAAGAGGCCAGTCTGAAACAGGGTCCGGACACCGCGAATGGTGAAGTAATCATCTACGACATCACCAACGACAAACTGTCCATAAAAGGTGCGGCAACGATAAAAAACAAGGCCGATGGAACGAAAACCGCAGGAGAACCAGAGAAACCGCGCCGGGCCAAGGTAGTCATCACGCCCCAGTTGGCCACCCTCCAGTAACCATGGCAATACTATCGTCGGCGGACCTTTGCAAACAGTACAAAGGTCTCAAAGTGGTCGACCATGTCAACCTCAAGGTCAATAGTGGAGAGGTTGTCGGGTTACTTGGACCCAACGGTGCCGGCAAAACCACCTGCTTTTACATGATTGTCGGCCTCATTCGTCCGGATAGCGGCCAGATATATCTGGAAGACCAGCGTATAACACAGTTACCCATGCACGAACGCGCTCGGCTGGGCATAGGGTACCTTCCCCAGGAACCTTCAGTATTTCGAAAACTATCGGTGGAACAGAATATCGAAGCGGTTCTCGAAGCTCAAGGCACATTATCCAGGGCGGACCGACTCCATCGTGTAGACATCCTGCTCGAGGAATTCGGTATCGATCACAAGCGTCACTCGACGGGTATCAGTCTTTCCGGCGGCGAGCGTCGTCGCGTGGAAATAGCGCGGGCCCTGGCGGTGCAACCCTTCTTCATTCTTCTCGATGAACCCTTTGCCGGTATCGACCCCATTTCGGTGGGTGACATCCAGCAGATTATCGCCTACTTGAGAGACAGCGGAATCGGGGTCCTCATCACGGACCATAATGTCCGTGAAACACTGGGAATTTGTGACCGCGCCTATATCCTGAGCGAGGGCCGGGCGCTGACTGCCGGAACACCCCAGGAAATCCTGAACCACCCTGAAGTCAGGGAGGTTTACCTGGGGTCGAATTTTCGTTTGTAGCCGTCGTCTACCCGCAGTCACCTTCAACCCGGGAGGACCATGGCCCGGCGACGATTAGCACACAAATCCCCTTTTTTCAACAGGTTCCGGACACCATTTACTGCTCAGGATTTGCTAGAATTAGAGTAGGAAGAAAAGTATGAACCTGAATCCGGCAAGCAACCGCTTTGTGTAATACATCCCGTTCATCTGCCGGACCCAGTTTGAACTGACCAACATAAACAGGGAGTTTTGTTTTTTGTATTTCCATAAGAGTATCTCGAAAAATGAAGAATTTCGCGCGAGAACGGGAAAGCCCCGCGCGCACAACCGCAGTGTATATGACACACATGAGGATTCGGGCACGGGACTGACACGGCTGTGGAGCGAAAAGACCATTGTTCGAGGTGCCGGTAAACGCGATCACGTATGAGACAGTCGCTAGAATTAAGACTGGGACAACGCCTCACCATGACTCCCCAGTTGCAGCAGGCGATCAAATTGCTACAACTGTCGGCCATCGACCTCAAAACGGAGATCCAGCAAGCGCTGGAAGAAAATCCCCTACTTGAAGAACCGGATTCCGCACTGGAATCCGAACCCGACCTGAAAATTGAGTCTGCTGAGGCTGCCCTGCTGCCGGAAGGGCCCCGGGAAAGCGCCGCCACCGGGGAGGAAACCTCCGCACTGCCGGCAGACGAAAATGCCGCCGTCAGCGAAGAGCCGGAGATCGGGGAGTGGAGCGAACACTTCGAGTCGCATATCACCGGTATAAGAAGCGACGACAATGTGTACGAATTTGAAGATCGGAACTCCAGCCCCACAACACTGAAGGAGCACCTGCTGTGGCAGATGTGCACCATCCCGTTTTCGGACACCGACCGCAAAATCGCCATCTGCCTGATCGACGCCATTGACGAAGACGGCTATCTGAAGGCAACCACCGAAGAAATCGTCATGACCCTGGGCAGGGAAGGCATCGACATCGAAGGCGACGAGGTCGAGGCCACTTTGCACCAGATCCAGAATTTCGACCCCACAGGGGTTGGCGCACGGGACCTGAGAGAATGCCTGCTGATCCAGTTGAGGGAATTCGATCAGATTCCGGACCAGGTCAGGCACGCCAGAGATCTGATCAGCAAACACTTCGACCTGTTGTGCAATCGGGCCCTGCCGCAAATCAAGCGCTTGATGAGGCTCGATGACGCAACGCTGAATCGGGCGATCAAGTTCATCCGGAACTTGCATCCCCGTCCCGGAAGCGCCGTGGCTTCAGACCAAACCCATTATGTGGTACCGGACATCATAGTCAAGAAGATCAGGAGTAAATGGCGCGCGGAAATAAATCGTGAAGCATTTCCACAACTGAGAGTCAGCCATGCTTACCGGTCTCTGCTCGGGAAAAACAAGGACAACGAGGTCAAAAAATACATTCAGAGCCATCTGCAGGAGGCGCGCTGGTTTGTCAAGAGCCTCGAGCAACGCAATGAAACGCTGTTGAAGGTGGCAAATTCCATCATAAAACGACAGCGGGAGTTTTTCGAACATGGTGAACAGGCGATGCGACCGATGGTATTGCACGACATCGCTAATACCCTGAATCTACATGAATCCACCATCTCCCGAGCGACAACCCAAAAATACATGCTCACTCCCAGGGGCATTTTCGAGCTCAAATATTTCTTTTCTAGCCACGTATCAACAGCCGATGGCGGGACCTGCTCCTCCACGGTAATACGAACCATGATCAAACAGTTCGTTGAACGGGAACCGGCGAACAAACCTGTCAGTGACAGCCAAATGGCCAAACTACTCAGTCAACAGGGCATAAACGTGGCTCGCCGCACTGTAGCGAAGTACCGGGAAAACATGAATATTCCGGTTTCCAGCCAGCGAAAAACCCTTGCATAAGCAATTTGGCACAAGCAACTTGAAAAACCTGTATAGCAACCCACCTAATTAACTTCGGAGGTACGAAATGCAAATAGCGATAAGTGGCCATAAAATGGACATTACTCCACCGCTAAAGGAGTATGTAACCCAAAAAATGAGCCGCATCGAAAGGCACATTGACAATGTGACGAACACCAGCGTCGTACTGCACGTCGAAAAAACACGGCACCTGGCCGAGGCCACAATAAACACAAAAGGGGCGACGCTGCATGCAAACGCCGAGGCGGAAGACATGTACGCCGCCATAGACGAGTTGATACGCAAGCTGGACAGCCAGGTGAGGAGACACAAAGAGAAATCAACCAGCCATCACAAAAACGGTGGCGCTCTGAAGGAACAAAAATTAAAGTGACTGAGGCTGCCCGTGCCCATAAACCGAGTGAAGTCGAGCTCACCGACTTATTGACCGTTGACAGGGTAGAGACCGGTTGTCAGTTGTCGAGTAAAAAAAGACTGATGGAAAAGATCGCGACCCTGCTGCTACAGGGTCGTGGACAACTGGATCGAAAAACTGTCCTGCAGACGCTGATCGAGCGGGAGAGGCTGGGTAGTACCGGAATAGGGAACGGCATAGCGTTGCCACACGGACGCATCAACGGACTTGACGATGTAATCGGTGCGGTTGCCGTGCTGGCCAACCCCCTGCAATACGACTCGATGGATGGTAAACCAATAAAACTCGCCTTTGGCCTGCTGGTTCCGGCCCAGGCTAACGAACAACACCTCAAGATCCTGGCTCATCTCGCCCAATTGTTCGGCAACGACATGCTGCGAACACAACTATTCTCCACGCAAAGCAACCGTGAAGTGTTTGATCTTTTAACCAACTGGTCCATATAGCCGTTCCCGGGCCACCCAGGAACATGAATTTTTTCATAGTCAGTGGATTATCCGGTTCCGGAAAATCCATAGCACTGCAGGCACTGGAAGATTTAGGCTACTACTGCATCGACAATTTGCCGGTATTCCTGCTGCCCGCGTTTACGAAAGAACTGCTGGCTGCAAAAAATCTGGATGTCGGGAACTGCGCCGTCGGCATAGACTCGCGAAACCGGGGTTTCCTCGAGGTCCTGCCCGATACGCTGGAAGAGATCACCTGCCTTGGCCTTGACTACAGGATTCTATTTTTAGAGGCGGAAGAAAGTGTGTTGATCAAGCGCTATAGCGAAACCCGCCGGAAACACCCTTTAACGGACAGCAAGACCGCTCTGATCGAAGGTATACGCGGTGAGCGTGAACTTTTGTTTCCGTTGCGTACGGCCGCCGGTCGGGTCATCGATACCAGCCACATCGCAGCGCACGAACTGAGGCGCGTGGTGTGGGATTTTGCCGACGGTGGTGGGGGCACGAAGTTGACACTCCTGTTTGAATCGTTCGGGTACAAGCACGGGACGCCGCTGGACGCAGACTTCGTATTCGATGTGCGCTGCATACCCAACCCATACTGGAACAGTGAACTCCGCGAGCTTTCCGGCAAAGATGCCAGGGTGATCGAGTTTTTCAGCAATAAGGCCGATGCAATACGCATGATCGAGGACATTAAAGGCTTTATAGAAAACTGGCTGCCCCAATTTCAAACGGAGAACCGGACCTACATCACAGTTGCTCTCGGCTGTACGGGGGGACAGCATCGATCTGTTTTTATTGCGGAAACACTGGCAGAGTACTTTAAAAACCACCCCCTGAATATCCAGGTCCGCCATCGTGAACTTAAGGACTAACCCAAAGTGATCAAGCGGCAGATTGAAGTCATCAACAAGCTGGGCCTGCACGCGCGGGCCGCGACAAAGCTGGTCAAGAAAGCGTCGGGCTTCGAGAGCGACATACGACTTAATCGCGACGGACAACAGATTGACGCAAAAAGCATCATGGGGATCATGATGCTGGCTGCTTGCCAGGGCACTGAACTGGAGATTGTTGTCAGTGGATCAGACGAACAGCACGCCCTGGATGCCATCGTGGGGTTGTTCTGCTCTCGCTTTGAGGAGGAGGAGTAGTTTGCTGTCACTGCATGGTGCCGGCATAGGCAAAGGCATCGCTATAGGCCGCGCTATCGTGCTCAAGCACTCCAGCGTTGAGATCCCGCAATTCACCATCCAGGAATCCGAAATCCCTACCGAGATCGAACGCTTCCAAAAGGCGATAGACGATACGCGTACCCAACTCATGGAAATCGGGTCACACATCCCGGTCGATGCGCCGCCCGAAAGCAAGTCGTTCATCGAAGTCTACATGTTGATGCTGAATGACCCGCTCATCGCACAACAGCCCACTCAAAGCATCCGTGAGGAACGGTATAACGCGGAATGGGCGCTGCAGGTCCACAGCGAATCACTGGTCGATACGTTTGACCGGATGCAGGATGAATACCTGCGCGAGAAGAAAAACGATGTCAGGCACATCACCACCCGTATCCAGCATAATCTGCTTAATATCCCCGTACAAAATATCCATGACATTTCCGATCAGCTTGGAGACAAAATCGTCATCAGTCACGAACTGTCGCCGGCGGACACCGTACAGTTCAAAAACCTGAGTATCCTGGCCTTTGTAACGGATCTGGGCGGGCCCATTTCCCACACCGCAATCCTGGCGCGCAGCCTGAACATCCCCGCTGTGGTAGGACTGCACGGGGCGATCAAGTACATCAAGCACGATGAGATGGTGATCGTAGACGGCAAGCGCGGCACCATCGTCGTCGGCCCCGACGAGGGTGTGCTGGACAAATACAGGGACCGGCAGGCGTACGTGGTCAGGCGCAGAAGGGAACTGGACGAACTGAAGAACAAGCAACCAGTCACCCGGGACGGCCAGGCAATAACTCTGCTGGCCAATGTTGAGTTACCGGAAGACATCCGTGCCGCACGCCAGTCCAGCGCCCAGGGCGTCGGGCTCTATCGCACCGAATACCTGTTTATGAATCGACCCGATCCACCCTCTGAACAGGAACAATATGCGGCGTACAGCGAAGTTGTACGCCGCATGAATAGCCCGGTCACGATCCGGACACTGGACCTGGGGGCAGACAAACAGGTCGATGGAGGGCGCAGTGAGGCGCCTACAAACCCGGCCCTGGGTCTGCGCGCCGTGCGCTTGTGTTTGCACGAACCGGCACTGTTCAGACCGCAGTTGCGCGCGGTGCTGCGTGCTTCCTCGCTGGGCTCCATGCAGATCATGATCCCGATGGTATCCAGCCTGAACGAACTGGATCAGGTATTCGACATGATCGCGGAAACCAAGGAAGAACTGCAGGAAAACGGTGAAGACTTTGATGACGCAATACCCATCGGCGGCATGATCGAAGTGCCGGCCGCGGCCATTGCGGCAGACCTTTTTGCGCGCAAACTGGATTTTCTTTCCATAGGCACCAATGATCTGATCCAGTATACGCTGGCCATCGACCGCGTCGACGATGCGGTAAACTATCTATACGACCCCCTGCACCCGGCGGTATTGCGCCTGATCAAGCTCACCATTGACGCGGGTGTGCACGCCGGAATCCCGGTAACGATGTGCGGAGAAATGGCAGGCGACGCCCGCTACACCAAATTATTGCTGGGGCTTGGTTTGAAAATTTTCAGCATGGATCCGACCTCTGTTCTGGAAGTCAAGAAAAAGATCCTGGAGACGGATCTCTCGGTTTTGCCCGGGAAAATCGACAAAATCATGGAGTGCGGAGACAGCAATACTATACGTGATATGGTGGTGGCGCTGGAAAACCCCGGGGATCCCGCCCCGTAGCCAGACAGCGGGGCGCATGATTTGACAAACAATCCCCGACTGCACGATGCGCGTTCTTCCGCCGGGTATGGGGTGTTATTGGCTTAACCAGCTGGCA
This sequence comes from Arenicellales bacterium, assembly GCA_964196385.1. Taxonomy (GTDB): domain Bacteria; phylum Pseudomonadota; class Gammaproteobacteria; order Arenicellales; family JAANXG01; genus JAHEKE01. The sequence continues at coordinate 4,178 of CAXMTM010000080.1, read as the reverse complement.
TCCAGTGCGTCGAAAGATCGACAACCCAGTTGCTGCAGCGTTCGGGTGATTTCATCCCGGAAGATCTCGATGACCTGATTTGCGCCCTTTGCACCCAGGGCACCCATGCCGTAAAAAAAAGAACGCCCGGAAAATGCAAATTCGGCGCCGAGCACCCTGGCCCGGGCGACATCCATCCCGGTCCGGATACCACTGTCGATCATGATCGTCATATTTTTCTTCACATCTTCAGGCAAACTCTGCAGTGTCTCTACAGATGTTGGCGCGGCGTCCAGCTGGCGCCCGCCGTGATTGGAGACCACAATGCCGTCAATGCCCAGCTGCACGGCGTCGAGGGCGTTCTGTTCATACTGGACTCCTTTCAGAATCAGGGGGCCGTCCCACAATTTACGGATTTCCCTGACCCTGTCCAGGGTGACACCGGGCATTGTGAAGTCTGAAATGAACTCCGCCAGGCCCTGGTTCGAGCTTTCTTTATAGGGCAGAACGTTGACGAAATCCGGTGTGCCCTGACGCAGTTGTTCAATGGCCCAGATCGGGTTGATCATGCTCTGCCATATGATATCCGGGGTGAATCTGAACGGTAGTTTAAGGCCGTTCTTTAACTCCCTGTTCCGTTTGGCTCCAACCGGGATATCCAGAGTCACCACCAGCACCTTGAACCCGGCCTGTTTGGCGCGGGAAATCAGTTCCCTGGTGATGTCCAGCTTTTTTGGCACGTACAACTGGAACCACCCCACGTCGGGGGCCGCCTTCGCGATATCCTCCAACAAGGTGGTACTGAATGTGCTCAATATGTAGGGGATATTGGCTGCCTGGGCAGCGGTCGCCAACGCCATCTCGGCACCGGGCCACATCATGTTACCCAGCCCCACCGGCGGTACGCCAATTGCCATGTCGTAAGACTTGCCGAACACGGTCGCCGAGATATCCACGGTCGAAACATCGGTCAGGTAGCGCGGCGTCAGTTTCACTGCGTGGAAAGACTCCCTGTTTCTCCGCTTGCCGTTTTCCTGATCGATGGCGCCGTCTATGTAGTCGAATGCAAAGTTTGGGATGCGCCGTTTGGCTTTCGCTTTCAAATCCGAAATACTCGGATAACGGGTATCGTATTTCATATATTGCCGGCCTTTGTCGATCTGTTTTATTCAACCAGTCAAGTGTAACCTCGATCCCCGGTGACGGTAACAGATCATCAACTGAAATGGATAGCGCAAATACGTACGGGCACATCCCCGACAACCCGGGTCTGGTGGCCCCTGCCGGAGGTATCTTCCAGCATGACGACCTGTCCCGCAGATTGCCTGGAGCGCTGCCCATCCCCGGCCCTGAATTCACATTCACCGGTCATTAAGATCAGCCACTGACTGACGGGGGTTGGATGCCAATCGCCATACCATCCCACCGGTAGTTCCAGGAAAACGCTATTGTCCGCGGATTCCATGCGGGAGGTATTCAGCGCCGGCGCCGGTGGCGCATAATTTTTCGATTCGAGTTCAATACTGCATGTCTCGAAGTGTGAACAGCCGGCTGGATCGGCGTAAATTCTGAGGTATTCGATGGTGCTCATTGATTTCCCCTGAGTTACTATTCAATCTGTTCCGGTTATTTTATTGTAAATACGCGCCGTACTGTCGGATTGAGTTGAATGTCCCGAAACGAACCCAGGAGATAAGTGTTGCTTCAAACCGCGCAGCAAACAGAATCAGGCCGGGCTTTGCTTGCACCACTGGGGCTTGAACATTTGACCGGTAGCGGTGGCCCCGTTGTAGTGATCCTGATGTTGTTCTCGATCGTGGCCGTTGCCATAATCTGTCTCAAGCTGTTCCAGTTCTGGTCACTGAATTTGAATGATCGCAACACCGTCAAACGTGCGTTGAATCTGTGGCGCAGCGACGAACACCAGCAAGCGATCGACTCCCTGGCCGGTAACAGGCAACCGGCTGCCGAGCTCGTCCATCTCGCCATGGCCGGTTTGTATCCAAAGGAAATGGACGTGGCAATGCTAAGAGAGGAACTGGAGCGAGTTGCCCAGGACATGCTCGACGGGTTGCGCAGCTATCTGCGCGCGCTGGAAGTTATCGGCACCCTCAGCCCTCTGCTCGGCCTGCTGGGGACGGTGTTGGGCATGATCAACGCCTTCCAACAGCTCGAGCAGGCCGGCAACCGGGTAGACCCGTCCATTCTGTCAGGTGGAATTTGGCTGGCACTGCTGACCACGGCAATCGGCCTTGCCGTAGCGATACCGGCAGTGCTGGCGCATAACTGGCTGGATCGCAGGGTGGAACGTCATGGACTCCTCATGGAGAGCGCGGTTACACAGGTATTTACCTGCGGCTTGAAGGCGGCGACGGAATCGAAACGCCCGGTACATGCAGTGGCGCTGGCCCGCAATTCTCGCGGGGCGGCGAGATGATCCCACAGAGATTTGGATTCACAAGCCATTTACTGAAGGCGTGGAATAACCGTGTGTATTTCCGGCTGAAGAAAAGGTCTTGTGGATTCAAAGATCAAGGGAGGGCTCGTCAATCCCGTGAGAAATGCGGGCTAAATCGTGCAAATTGACCGGACACGCCCGGCCCGGCCTGGGATCAGCCTGACGCCGCTCATTGACGTCGTATTCATTCTGCTGTTGTTCTTTATGCTGGCCTCGGACCTGCACCGGATCAACGCCCTGCCGCTGACCGCGTCCGCAACGACCACGGGGCTGCCCGGTCCCGAATCGGCCCTTTTCCTTCGCGTACACCGCGACGGAAGCTTCTCGCTGACAGACGAGCGCCTCGACAAAGCCACTCTCGGCCACCGCATCAGGTCGTACCTGGACCACGACCCCAAACGGGCGGTGGTGGTGCAAGCGGATGAGGACGCCTCTTTGCAGTCCCTGGTGGATGCGCTGGATCAGCTGACGGCATCAGGTGTTGTAAAACTTACACTGGCCCAACGTTGAACCATGAGGTTCGTGCGGCAATCACCACGCCACGACGGTGATAACAATCTTATTTCACTGATCAACGTCGTTTTTCTGATCCTGGTGTTTTTTATGCTCATGGGCCGCATCGCCCCGCACGATATACTTGACATTGATTCACCTGCCTCCGCCAGCACGCAGGCTGTGGAGCCCGAAAACGTGACCATTTTAATCGGCGCAGACGGCCGAATTGCGGTCGATTTCACGATAGTCACCAGGGCGTCCCTGGGTGCGTCGTTACGCCGCAAATTCGAGGCCGGTATTTCCGGTGATACACCGGGGGTCACGATCAGGGCGGACGGTAAAATTCAGGTAAAGCAGTTGAACGACACCCTCGACACCCTGCGTGCCCTGGGTACGGGAAAAATAACCCTGGCTACCGACCGGACCCGTTGATGGAAATCCGCCTGAAACACTGGCTGGGCGCCCTGCTTGTGTCGATGGTTCTGCATCTGGGCGCAGCCTACGCGATATACACGCCCGCAGCCGGGGTCGGGGCAACCGGTGGGACTGGTGTGACTGTTGAACTGGGTTCGGCCGCCGCACTGGTACCGCCGGTGTCATCCCCCCAGCATGCCGGTGCAACCGAACCCGGCCACACATTGACTGCTACGCTAAGCAACGTGGAGGTGGCCAGAATCCCCGATATAGCTGAAACCAGCACCGAGACTGACACAAATCCGTCGATTTCCGAACCCCCGATCGAGGTGATCCAGGCGAGGCCCCCCGTCGAGGGTGGGGCGGGGATGGTCGAGTTTGAAAGCACGATAGCAACGAGAATTCCGCCCGGTCTGGTGGACCCGGAGGCAACTCCAAATTCAAAACCTGTCGAGATCACCGCAGCCCCGGCCGGGCCACAGCCGGTGCCGGCAACAATACAGGCACCGGACGAATCGGTTGAGCTCGAGGACCACTCAACGTTGATGCAGATAGATACCCACGCATCAGGACAGAACGGAGAAGCCGGCGACCCGGATGAAAACTCCGCTGTGGCACAGGACTACTATGCTGAATTGTCGACGTGGTTAAGCCGGCACAAACATTATCCGCGTCGTGCCAGACGCAAGCGCCAGCAGGGTGTCGTTGAGGTCGAGTTCGTCATCGATGGAAACGGCCGGTTGTTGGATCATCGCATCGTTACCAGTTCCGGCTTCCGACTACTGGATGATGAAGCACAAGCCCTGCTCGAGCGCGCAGCGCCGATGCCGTC